>JAUZQL010000321.1 GCA_030950975.1 Mariprofundaceae bacterium
GCAAACGCACCCGTAATCCAACCAAAAATAACAGTATGCACATGCACTTGGCGCATATGACCAAATTGCAAGGCATAATAATGCGTAAAGAAATCTGGGAATTCAAATTTCGCTGCATTAAATGAACCAAGCCCTGTACCAATAATAAACCACATAAGACACGAAAAACCAAAGAAAATCGAAGCACTACCGCCTGGAATATCCTTTTCTTTCGCAAATAAATATTTAAGCATTTACTTACTCCTTTCCTCTAAAAAATAAAATTTTACCATCAAACTATACATGCTTGTTCCTAATCGTCGTGTTGACCAGGCATCAAAAGATACCATGCAAACCACATACTAGAAAACGCCAAAACAATACCCAATACGGATGCCACTGCCGCCATAATACTCTCCCTTACCTTTATTATTCTTCTTGCAAACCTTCAATAACACCATGAAGTTTCAATGCATAACCTAAAATCAACACAAAAATAATACCAAACGCAATCATCACCCAGTTACCAAAACCTTCAAAAGTAAATGGTGAGTAAGCATCCATGCCCCAAACACCTGCTTCGCCAAAAGGTCCGCGACCAATCGCAAGCTGCGTAGCAATTGTAAATACTGATCCATTACCCATACCTGTAATAAAGCCAGAAACAATAATTAGCCATACTGAATTTTTCATACGCCCTCCTTGTTAAAATTATATGAAGCTATTTTAATCTTGCCCAACATTATGAAGATTGAAATTCATGTCAAGGCAATAAATCATGATTGAATATAATATATTCTCAATTCACCCTCACAATTCAATCATTTCAACAAAAAAATAAAGCCTTCGATATATGACACATATATTGATAAAATAAAAAGATACAAGCAACGCTCTTGCATTCAAACCCTAGCTACGCATCATGGCACGCATGCGAGAATCCCTTATTTATGGCTTTAGCGCCTGCACGTCACTTTTCATGCTTTCCTACACGGTGCATATTTTTATTGGCGGCTTAGTCAGCGAAACGACTGAATACTTGGTAATGAGTATTGTTGTTGCCATTGCTGTATGTGTGATTGGATGGATGGTTAGAGATATTTTAAAGGCGCGATTAAAACATCGAAAATAGACACTGATTGATTGATGTTACATGCTTTGATGAAAAAGAAGCATCATCCCCAAAATCTTTATCGGGAATCTTCGAACTACTAAGGTAATTGCAAAATTATTGAGTAATTTCAAGTGGAAAAGACCCCTTATCATACTCGGTTATTATTTTTTTTATTATTTTTGCCTGAAATATAGGTTGAGCTGATTATTTTGGTGTGATTTCTTGATTTTTAAGGGAGCTCTGGCATGACGCTGGTAAAGCGCCTCATTTTCTTAGTTTTTCAGTGGTTTTAGGACTCGCTATTGAATCATTTTCATAAATTGATCCGCTGTAAGCGCCAATATCCCGAACATTAAATGACACATCACCTTGGCTGG
>JAUZQL010000322.1 GCA_030950975.1 Mariprofundaceae bacterium
TAGTGATGGCTGGCTGTAATATATCACCATTCGCTGACACCATTTGCCCCTGTGAATCAACACCAAACGAACCTGATCTCGTATATGCCAATTCACCATTGGACATCAGAACTTCAAAGAAACCACGCCCTTTAATGGCTAAATCCATAGGGTTTCCCGTTTGCTTCATACTTCCTGTAGAAAATATATGACTCACACTGGAGGTTTCCACGCCTAAACCAATTTGAATGCCTGAAGAAAGTTGATTACCAGCGGCACTCGATGATGAGCCGGGAGCTTTCACTTGTTGATACATTAAATCTTGAAAATTTGCTCTGCCACGTTTGAATCCTGTTGTATTCACATTCGCCAAATTATTGGAAATAACATCCACATTCGTGGTTTGCGCATTCATACCTGTCGCAGCTGTCCATAGAGATCGCATCATAATCGTATCCTCCGAAATTATCCGACTCGTCCCACTTTATCATTGAGTAAGCCTTCTTGTTGAGTGTATTGTTCTAAAAGTTTCATCATCGATTGATTGCTGCGAGAGTTTTGCATCATTTCCACCATCATCAGCACTGAATTTACATTTGATCCTTCCAACATGCCTTGTTCCAAAGAAACACTGTTATCAGCAAGCTTCACATTGTTGGCATCGGTTTTGAGCACTGTTCCAGATGCTTTTTCAACCTGTTCCATATCTTTGATTTGATACAAAGCAATTTGTGCTACGTCTTGTTGGTTCACACTTAATCCCCCAACACGTGTAGACGTTAGGATTCCAGGTGGAATCGTTATTTTGCTGCCCGAGGTATCCAAAACAGGTAAATTACCTTCAGTAAGCAAAGTACCTTTCGCATCCAGATGAAAGTTACCTGCGCGTGTGTAACCCTCTGATAGTTTGCCTTGCGCATCCGTCATTTGTACTTTGAAAAAACCATCACCACGTAAAGCGAAATCAAAATCATTGCCTGTTTTACGAATAATACCTTTATCAGGGCTAATAAATTGATGGTCCATAGTCATGTAAGCCGCTTGATTCACAGATTCCTGTCCCGCACCAACATTGGCTAGGACGGTTGAAAAAGCAGCGCGATCACGCATAAAACCAACGGTATTCACATTGGCTAAGTTATGACTGATGCTATCCAATTTGTTGCCTGTCATATGACCTGCAACACCTGATATATAAAAACCACGATTCATAACAACTCCCATCTAATCCAGCTTTCAACTCACTAAAGCAGCTTAAATGCCAAGTATTATGATACGCATAACATACTGTAATATAATCTATTTATTTTTATAAACCCATCGGTATAAAAGGTCACACTGGATTATATTGCCGCTATTTAGCGGACATTTTTTCCGCCATTTTTTGATCTGTTTGATATAAAAAGGAAAGAAGCTCTGCCACCACTTGGTAGGCTTCTTCTGGAATTTCAGAACCCACAGGGATTTGTGCTAACAATTGAGCCAAATTATCATCCTGATGAATATGTACATTATTTTCGCGCGCTACTTCAAGAATTTTCTTGGCGACTTCTCCCAAACCAGATGCCAAAACTTTGGGGGCAGTAGGGGATTCAGGATCATATCCCAAAGCAACAGCAGCTTCTTGTTCTCTCATCACTTACCCCCTTTTCTATTCGATTATGCAGTTTTTCCTACAGCACTAGCTTTACCTTCTAAACTCTTAAAAGATGCTGATTCAATACTTTCTGATGCAGGACTTTCACTGACCTCACTTCTTGCCAACGCTTGTGCCTGTTGAGAAATTGTAACACGATCACTGGATGCCACTTGCGTTACACTTTCAGTACTTGCTGACGCTTGCGTATCAGCAGTGACCTGCATCGGTGTTTGTGAACCTGAAACAATCGCTTGCACTTGTGCTTCGCTAGTTATTTGCCCCGTTGGATTGATTTGCATGGTATTCTCCTTATTACTACAGCCATTGATATAATCTTACACGCATGATGTAAGAACATACCATCGCATAAAATCATCCAATCTTTAATTTAGCCATACTTTCATTCATATCATCAACGGTAAATCATCAAATAAAAGTACCCATATACTAATAAAAACATATCCTGCGCCGATGCACTTTACACTGAATGGAGAATTTGAACCCTGTGGCGACCAACCACAAGCGATTGCTGAGTTGCTTAGCGGTATTGAACGGGGTGAACAACACCAAACATTATTGGGCGTTACAGGTTCAGGTAAGACATTTACTATGGCTTGTATCATTGAAAAGACCCAAAAACCAACCTTGATTCTTGCCCCAAATAAGACACTGGCTGCACAACTGTATGGTGAATTTAAACAATTCTTTCCCAACAATGCTGTCGAATACTTTGTATCTTATTATGATTATTACCAACCTGAAGCCTATGTCGCGTCATCCGATACCTATATTGAAAAAGACTCTGCCATCAATGAACAAATTGACCGTATGCGCCATGCCGCCACGCGCGCACTTTTAGAGCGTGAAGATGTGATTATTATCGCTTCCGTATCCTGTATTTATGGTTTAGGAAGCCCCGAAGCCTACAGTAATATGTTACAATATTTTGAAGTCGGACGGGAAGTGGATCAACGTTCTGTCATCCATAAACTGGTTGAGCTTCAATATGAACGCAACGATATGGATTTTCATCGCGGCACCTTTCGGGTACGCGGTGATGTGGTTGAAATTTTCCCAGCTCATGCCGAAGATTTTGCGATTCGTATCGAACTTTTTGGTGATGAGGTCGATGCGATTTGCCAATTTGACCCACTCACGGGCAAACGCTTGGAATCATTGCATAAATATACGGTGTTTCCAAAATCACATTTTGTAACACCTCGCCACCTCTTGGTGCGTGCGATGGAAACCATCAAAGAAGAACTATCCGAACGTTTGGCAGAGCTTTATGAGCAAAACAAACTGGTTGAAGCACAACGATTGGAACAACGTACCATCTTTGATTTGGAAATGATTCAAGAAATTGGTTATTGCAGTGGCGTTGAAAATTATTCTCGCCATTTAACAGGACAAGAAGCAGGCAAGCCACCGCCAACCCTGCTGAACTATTTACCCAATAATGCCTTGGTCATGATTGATGAATCCCATATCACTGTGCCGCAAATTGGTGCGATGTTTAAGGGGGATCGTTCACGCAAACAAACACTGGTAGATTTCGGTTTTCGCCTTCCATCAGCCTTGGATAATCGCCCACTTCAATTCCATGAGTTTGAAGCCATTGTTCCACAAACCATTTATGTTTCTGCCACCCCAAGTACCTATGAAATGGAAAAATCAGGGGGTGTCTTTGCCGAACAAATCATTCGTCCCACTGGCTTGCTTGATCCTGAAATTGACATTCGCCCAGCCGTCACTCAAGTGGATGATTTTGTATCCGCTGCGAACAAGGTGATTGCACAAGGTTTTCGTGTTTTAGCCACCTGTTTAAGCAAACGAATGGCTGAGGATTTAACCGAATATCTAAATAACTTGAATTTAAAAGTCCGCTACTTGCATTCAGATATTGATACTGTCGAACGTATGGAGATACTGCGCGATTTGCGTTTAGGGAAGTTTGATGTGCTGATTGGTATCAATCTCTTACGTGAGGGCTTGGATTTACCTGAAGTTGCTTTGGTGACAATTTTTGATGCCGATAAAGAGGGTTTTTTACGTTCTGAGCGTTCCTTGATTCAAACCATTGGGCGAGCAGCACGGAATATTCATGGTCGGGTGATTTTGTATGCTGATAAAATCACCAAATCGATGCAAAAAGCCATGCATGAAACGGCACGCAGGCGCAAAAAACAAAAAGCATACAATCAATTGCATGGCATCACGCCACAAAGCGTCACATCAGCCATTAAAGATGTACTTGGCTCTGTGTATGAGATGGATTATGGACATATCCCAGAAGTAGCAGAAATGGCACCATTGAGTGATTATGATGCAGCTATTCGCATCAAAACCTTAGAACGTTTGATGACTGAGGCAGCAGCAGATTTAAGATTTGAAGATGCGGCAAAATACCGCGATGAATTGTTAACATTAAAGGAGCATGGCAATCATGCATGACATCCCAAAATTAACCGTTGTAACTATTCGTAAATGGTTAGGTTCAGCGGCTACCAATCAAGGGCGAGATTATTATAAACAAGGACGCGTCATTGAATTTGGTGATTTAGATGATGCCAATGGTGTTTATTCCCATGTTGAAGGACCTTCAGGGCGACGTTACTCGCTGACCATTCATTTTCATGATGAAGGTGTGGACTGCCAATGCTCTTGCGAAACAGGCGTGAAATGTAAACACGCAGCAGCTACGCTTTATGAAGTCATGGAAGATCAGCGCAACCCTTCTGAATCCACCCCTGATGTCTCACCATCATTTTCCATGTGGCTGGGTGGTATTGCTCCCACCACAAACCCAAATGAACCCACTCAAACATATTCAGAAGATGTCAAACAACGACTTTTGTATATCTTAGAACCTGAACATCATAACCGTCATATCACCCTGCGTTTTGTCACCACACGTATTCTCAAAGATGGGCGTTATGGCAAAGCCAATGATTACAGTGCTGCGACTATTTTAGATGGGCAAATGCCAAAATATATCTTAGCCACAGATGCCGATGTATTACGCACCATTGCCAAAGATCGTACACTCGGTGCGCTTGCACCCAATGGTTCTTATCGTCTAAAAGGTGAGCAAGGGCTACAAATTTTTAAAAAAATATTAAGTAGCAACCGTTGCCACTGGTTAAATAAAGATACCCCTGCACTGAAGCAAGGAAAGAAATTTCAGGCTTCTTGGTTTTGGGAATGTGATCAGCACGGCAATCAGTTTTTACAGCTTCAACTTCCTGAAAGTATGGAAGATGCAAGCTTTATGCTTACTTCTCCACCTTGGTATATTGATATCAAACAAGCCAAATGTGGACCTCTTGAAACGGGACAACTTGCTGATGTTGCTGAAGTGTTACTCAATATTCCGCCGATTCCTTTGGAAGCCTTGGAAGAAGACTATGATGATGTTTGCAAACAACTTCCTGATGATATTGAAGCCCCTAAACCATTGCAATATAGCCAACGTTCTATTGTACCAACCCCTACGATACAGTTGCTAAGCAAAGAGTTTATGAACCCGAAGACACTGCACATGGAAGCCACGCATATTGTGGCATTATTCTTTGACTATGATGGGCATAAATTACCTTATCTTGCTCAGGATTCTTCAACATTTCGTGCAGTTTCTCAAGGTATAGTCATGGATTTTCAACGTGATGATAAACAAGAAAATGCCGCTGTCGGAGCCTTGCTTGAAACCCATCTTTATACCTTAACAGATGATTATCGACGCAATCGTCATGCGATTCCCAAACACTATTTCACCTTACATGATAATAATTTCTGGGCTGAGTGGGTATTACACGCCATTCCTCGATTAAAGGAAAAAGGCTTTCACGTTCAAATTTCTAAAGATTTTGCCTACCGCATGGAAACAGCCGAATCATGGCAATTGGATATGGGAAGTAGCAATAACGGCAATAGTTTGATGGGTACAGCCTCACTATCGGTCACACTCGATGATGGTGAAGACATTGATTTAATTGAAGTCATGGGGCGTTGGGTTGCCGCATCTCCCAACCTTTTACAAGAAGCTTCTATTTTAGACATCAAACAGAAAGAAAGTGTTGCTTTGCCTTTGGCTGATGGACGACTGCTTGCTGCCCCCGGCGCAATGGTGGGAAATATTTTGCATTATATGCTTGATGTATTTGCAACAAAAAAACCAGAAGAAGCGATGCTCAGTGCGCCTCAAATGATAGCCTTGGAAGAAAGCTTAAAAGCGATTGAAGCACCGATTCATATCAGTAGTTCGATATGGTTGAAACATATGAAAAAGCTTTCTCATATCGAAAGCATTCCTGAAGTCAGTATTCCTGATACTTTAAGTGCGGAATTACGCGACTATCAACATGAAGGCATCTCATGGATGCAATTTTTACGAGAAATGCAATTGGGCGGTATTCTTGCAGATGACATGGGTTTGGGTAAAACAATTCAAGCATTAACCCATATTCTTTGTGAAAAATCCGCAGGACGTTTGAAACATCCTGCTTTGGTCATTGCACCCACCAGTTTAATGTATAACTGGCGGCGTGAAGCTGAAAAATTCACCAAAAATTTAAAGGTTCTTACCTTACATGGCGCAGAACGCTTTAAATCTTTTGATAAGATTACGGAACATGATGTTATTTTGACCACTTACCCTCTTTTGGTTCGTGATTTTGATACTTTAGCTGCCCAAGCTTGGCATTTATTGATTTTAGATGAAGCCCAATACATTAAAAACCCTCGCTCTAAGGTGGCTCAACAAGTCCGCAAACTTGATGCGACTCATAAACTATGTCTAACAGGCACGCCGATGGAAAACCACTTGGGAGAGCTTTGGGCACAATTTGATTTTTTGATGCCCGGTTATCTTTATGATCAAAAACAATTCATGAAAATTTTTCGTAAGCCCATTGAAAAAGAGGGTGATGTTGCGAGGCAAGAGGCCTTAAACTTACGTATTCGTCCTTTTATGTTACGACGTGCTAAGGAAGAAGTGGCCGCTGAATTACCTGCTAAGACCGAAATTATTCGTAGTACGGATTTAAATGATAAACAACGTGAAATGTATGAAAGTGTTCGCCTTGCCATGCAGAAAAAAGTCCGTGATGCGGTTGCCACATTGGGTATGGAAAAAAGCCAAATCATTGTCTTGGATGCCTTACTTAAAATGCGGCAAGTCTGTTGTGATCCACGTTTGGTCAAAGGTATTGAAGGTGACGTTCCAGTCTCTGCTAAATTGGAAATGTTATCTGATATGCTTGTGGAAATGCATGAAGAAGGGCGGCGTATTTTATTGTTTTCTCAATTTACAGGCATGTTGAAACTCATTGAAGATGAAGTAAAACGCTTGGGCATTGGCTATGTGAAACTAACAGGTAGCACCAAAGATCGCATCACACCTGTTCAAAAATTCCAAGAAGGCAATGTCCCTTTGTTTTTGATTAGCCTCAAAGCAGGTGGCGTAGGGTTAAACCTTACCGCTGCTGATACGGTCATTCACTATGACCCTTGGTGGAATCCTGCCGCAGAGAGTCAAGCTACCGATCGTGCGCATCGCATCGGTCAAGACAAATCAGTGTTTGTTTATAAACTTATTACGGAAGGAACGGTGGAAGAAAAAATCCTTGAATTACAAGAACGTAAACGTGCCTTGGCAGAAGGTATTCATCAAAAATCTGATGATACCAAAGCACTGTGGACAGCCGATGATATGGATTCCTTATTTGCCCCTTTACATTGAATCTTAGCATCCTCTTTATCCTTCTCAATTTCCCTAAAACTATAAAGAGTTTGCATGAGGGGAGATGAATCGCTACCTTTCGCCGTCGATTTAGTAAGATTAAAATGATTAAAAAGAGGTAGGACAATTCATGTCTCTAGCTGTGGAAAAGAAAAGCGAAGTTATTAGCAAGTTTGCAACCCATGAAGGTGATACTGGTTCACCTGAAGTTCAAGTGGCATTGTTAACTGAACGTATCAATGGTTTAAGTGATCATTTTAAAGACAATCACAAAGATCACCATTCACGTCGTGGTCTATTGAAGATGGTAGGTCGCCGTCGTAACCTTCTAAAATATTTGAAGGAAAAAGATTTTGGACGTTATCGTTCATTGATTGAAGCGCTCGGTTTACGTCGTTAATTCCGTTTTAAGTTTTATTTCGGCTCTCGTTTACTTGCTTAAACGGGAGCCGTTTTTCGTTTTGATTTTCTTTCCCCCAGTTATGAGTATGTGTTCTACAAAGGAAATGTATGTTTAATATTCAAACAACCCAAACGACCATCGCAGGTCGTGATTTAAGCTTTGAAACAGGTCGTATTGCACGTCAAGCTGGCGGCTCAATCTTGGTACAATATGGTGATGTTGTGGTACATGTTGCTGCAACCGCAGCAAAAACACCGTTACAAGGCGTTGATTTCATGCCTTTAACAGTCCATTACCAAGAAAAAACCTATGCAGCAGGTCGTTTTTTAGGTGGTTTTTTAAAACGTGAAGGTCGCCCTTCTGAAAAGGAAACGCTCACCTCCCGTTTGATTGATCGCCCTATTCGCCCTTTGTTTCCAAAGGGTTACTTCCATGAAACACAAGTGATTGCCACTGTCGTTTCAGCGGATGAAGATAACAATCCCGATATTATTGCCATCAATGGTGTCTCTGCGGCACTGATGATTTCTGACGTGCCTTTCGCTGAAGCTATTGCAGCATCACGTGTTGGCTTGATTGATGGTGAATTTGTATTGAATCCAACGTACGCTCAAATGGAAGATTCAGATTTGGATTTGATTGTTGCGGGCACACGTGATGCAGTCTTGATGATTGAATCCGAAGCCAAAGAATTATCCGAACAACAAATGATTGATGCGATTGCGTTTGGTCAAGCAGGTTATGCACCGATTATTGATGCCATTGAAGCCTTGGTAGAAAAAGCGGGTAAAGAGAAAGTCACTGTCGCATTAGCGGGCAATGATGATGTTCAAGCGGCTGTCAATGACGCTTTTGAAGCCGATGTTCGTGAAGCTTATGCCATTGTAGACAAATCAGCACGTTCTACAAAAATTGAAGCCTTACGTGCTGCCGCACAAGAAAAGTTTGCTGGTACAGAAGAAAATCCAGGTCAATTTTCTAGCAATGATGTTACTTCAGCCGTGAAAAATTTAGAAAAAAATGTCGTTCGTCGTTCTATTATTAATGGTAACCCACGTATTGATGGTCGTAAAACAACCGATGTTCGTGCCATTGATTGCCAAGTAGGCGTATTACCGCGTACCCATGGCTCGGCTTTGTTTACACGTGGTGAAACACAAGCTTTGGTCACCATTACTTTGGGTACTGAATCGGATATGCAAACCACTGAATCATTGGAAGGTGTTACCAAGCAACGCTTTATGTTGCATTACAACTTCCCTCCCTATTCTGTAGGCGAAGCTCGTCGCATGGGTTCACCAGGTCGCCGTGAAATTGGTCATGGTCGTTTGGCACGTCGTGGTGTGGAAGGCATGTTACCAAAAATGGAAAACTTTGGTTATGCCATTCGTGCCGTATCTGAAATCACTGAATCCAATGGTTCATCATCGATGGCATCCGTATGCGGTTCATCATTGGCATTGATGGATGCAGGCGTACCAATCAAAGCGCCTGTTGCTGGTATTGCGATGGGATTGATTCTTGAAAAAGATGGTTATGCGGTATTGTCGGACATCTTAGGTGATGAAGATCATTTGGGAGACATGGATTTTAAAGTAGCGGGTACAGCTGATGGTATTACCACCTTACAATTGGATATTAAAATTGGTGGTTTAACCCGTGAAATCATGGAAGAAGCCTTGGCACAAGCCAAAGGTGGACGCATGCATATCTTGGAAGAAATGGCAAAATGTATTACTGCGCCGCGTAACTCAGTCGCTGACCATGCACCACGTATGTTTACCATGAAAATCAAAGCCGATAAGATTCGTGAAGTCATTGGTGCTGGTGGTAAAGTCATTCGTGGCATTGTGGAAGAAACAGGTGCGAAAATTGATATTGCTGATGATGGTACCATCACTATTTTTGCAGTGACAGCTGAAGCTGGTGAAGCAGCGAAAGCCATGATTGACGATATTGTTGCAGAAGTTGAAGTCGATGCGATATATGAAGGTAAAGTCGTAAAAATCATGGATTTCGGCGCTTTTGTTCGCATCATGGGCAATACAGATGGTTTGGTACATATTTCTCAAATTGCACATAAACGCGTTGAAAAAGTTGCCGATGAACTTGAAGAAGGTCAGATCGTCAAGGTGAAGGTATTGGACGTGGATCGCAGTGGTAAGATTCGTTTATCCATGAAAGCATTGATAGAAAAAGCTTAATTCAAACGTGTTCAATGGCTTGATAAGGCGGGGCTTCGGCTCCGCCTTTTTTTTATGTTTATCGGGAAACTTTGAAAAAAGCTAAATACTCAATAAGTGAGTCAAAGCACTCGTTTAAGAACCATTTAAAAACCAATATTCATAACATCAGTCATTCTCAATGAAATTTTAATTCCAACATGCGTCCACCTGAAATATTCGCAATTTTTCTAAACTGCACTTTGGTACTGGAATCACTATTCCCCAAAGGTAAGGTAAAGACAGGTGCTTGAATCGCATGGTAATGCACCGTATCTGTAGAAGGTTCATCACCAATCAACATATAAGCACTGGGAATTTTTGCTGTGCCTAAGACATCAAAGGTATGCCCAATGGTTTCTTGATTGCCTACAAAGGGAGCGTTTTGCATCAATTTATCAAACATTTCGCCCATTGTGCCGCCATAACTTCCCATACGATTATCGGCATACCAAGTAATGGCACTCACATGTTTTCCAGAACGAATCGCAATGACACGCAAAATAGGAATAAGAAACATACTCATGCCATGCATGGAACCTGTACCATCAATAATCAAGTGCAAATCATGCCCTGGTAAATGACGCAAGCCTTTCACCATCATTTCAAAATCTTTGCGACCCTGACCTTTCCCTAAACCTGCGGATGCCAGCACTTTTTCCATTTGCTTTTTGGTATCAGAACCAACCAAACGATTCATTTCAGCTTGTAGTTCAATATTTCGAGCCTGTGACGATGCTAATGATTTTTCCAATTTGGCAATGGTTTCTTTCGATTTCTGTGATTCACCTGAACCATACAAATGAGAAATCATCAAAATCATTGCAAACAAGAAGATAAAGGTTGCCAACATGAGCAAGGCCATATCCGAAAAAACTTCGTAAACTGATTCAGTATTCGAGCCCCGACGTGTCCGCATTATTCTGAGTCAGCAGCATGATGTTTACTTGATTGAAAGCCCATCGCTGCCAATAAACGTTGCCGAAAATTCGCCAATTTCTTTTGTAAGGTTAATTCATAACGTAACACTTTGGCATAATGACGATGGACGGCAATTTGTTTGAAAATTTCATCTTCTTCTTCACTCATCTTCGTTGCGTTTTTTAACACTTGCATTTCTTCCGCAAAATCACGCATGGCCGCTTTGCTTTCATACAAGGCTTGATTCAAGGATTGCATACGATCTTCCATACCTTCAATGACTTGATTTAACACCTGAAAATCACGTTGTGGTGACGGATGTAAATTGCTTGCAGCATACACCATGCAACAACGGGTCATTTTATCTTGCAAAGATTCAATCGAATTATCGGTAATATAGGCAAACATGCGCAACAAC
>JAUZQL010000323.1 GCA_030950975.1 Mariprofundaceae bacterium
GCAACACAAACGTAATTGTGCCATTCGCAGATAACTTGGGTGTTAACACAAAGGTTGGACCGCCCAATGATGGAGCAGCAGGAACAGCCGCAGTGTATGTAATATTCGTTGTTGTAAACAAACCACCGAAAGTCGGTGTTGGGTTTGTGATAAAATTATAGTTTCCGTTTGTTGGAAAGGATGCCATCACATGGCTGGCAGATTCTTCGCTCGCATTGGAAACCGTCATGGTCGCTGTTGCAGACTCACACACATCAATGGTTGCAGGCATACTTAACGCAATTTTTGCCTCTGCTTTTGCCACAGGTACAAAAGCACCTTGTTTATAGACTTGGGTTGTCCCTGCTGCACATGCTCCTATGCCACCTGCACCACCCGCCACTGTCATAGTCACCAGCTGCGTCAATTTTTTCGTCGATACCGCCCCCAATGCAGCATCAGGAATTGTTGTTTGATAAGTGAAGGTCAAAGATTGATTGGCGACATTACCAGCATTAGCCGTAATAAAACCCAAATCAATTGACATATTCCTTGAACAATTATTGGTCGCTATCGATCCACTACCACATGTTACCCTAGCGGCAGGCACTACTACGGCAGCAGCAGCATTCAGGCTATATTTCAAAGTATTGGGAACCAATGTTGCACCACTTCCTGCAAAATCATCTTGAAACGTTGAACCCGTCCAAGTGCCTACACCTACACCAAAATTATAGCTTGCATTAAAGGCAATAAATTCGCCTTCTCCTGTCGTTGCACGGGTGTTAAAAGGCGTAACATCAGGGCTACCTGTTTCAAAAGAAGCACCTGCAATAGGTGTATTGACTACATTAAAGGACTGTGTAACCGCCGCTGCAGGGTTATTAACTAACAATGGTTTGCTTGTTGCACTTGCACTCAAAGTACATGTTTGTGCTGTCGTTGCTGTACTGGTTGCAGTTACTGTTGCTGCATTATTCAGCGTTGTTCCACCCAAACATGTATTACTAGGCGCAGTATAATCAATAATTAAATCAGCAACTGGCAATTTATTTTTGGTGATTGTCAAAGTAACCACATCACCCGCCAAACAAGCAGGTGCACTTGCGCCTGCACACGTTGCCGTGGTTCCTGCTGGAGCCGTCAACGTAATACCCGTAATAGCAGATGTTCCTGTTCCAGCGGGCAAGGTATTATGGATCACAAATTGTGTGCCATTGATCAAGTTTGCATTCTTCACTGAGAAACCCACAAGAAAACGAGCAGATGTACCCACTGCAAAACGATCCACCACAGGTGTTACTGTTCCTGTGGCATAACTATCATTGCTCAATGTTAATGAAGGCACCGCCGCAGGTGCATTCAATACACTACTCACCGATGGCGTATTGTAAGCCTCAGCACATTCATTGCTATACGTTGCTGTCCAACTGATATTTGCAGCACTCTTTAATGTACACATATTTGTCGCAGCCACGCTGAAATTCAGAGTTAAGTTTGCGCCTGCTGCCACTGTACCAGCTCCATACGTAAATACGCCTGTAGTTGTATTGTATGTCCAACCAGCCCCTACAGCACTCACCGTCATGCCTTGCGCAGGTAAATTGGTTTTCAATTTAAAACCTGTGGCGACACCTGTTCCTGTATTTTTAATCGTCACGCTCATTGGAGTCGCAGCATTATAGGCTAAGGTATAGGGATTAACTGTCACCGAAATATTGGGCAACTTTTGTGTGAGTACAATATGTGCCGTTGCTGATGTATTTGTCGCACCTGTTCGATCCGTGCTATAGACTGTATTATCAATATTTTTACACGATGTAATGGTGGCATTCACGGTTGAATTGAATGATTTTCCAGGTGCTAAATAATTGATGACACCTTTAGGCGCTGCGAGGCTCGGTGCCGTGGTTAATGTAGATCCAGTCGGTGCTGTGCTTGTCATGCTAGTCAATGTTAACGATGCCGATGGATTGATAGCATATTCATCCACACTCACATCAAATAAAGCCCCTAAGCCCGTATTGCTAATACCCACAGACCAATTGGCAGTAGCATTGAGTGTTCCTGCTTGTGACGCTGGTGTTTTTGCCAACACCACAGCCCCTGCTTGCACCAAGACATTAAAAGGATCTGCATAAGGGTTTACATTCAATGCCCCCCCCTGCGTGGCTGCATATTGCCATTGGTTAAAAATTTGTGATGTACCTGAAGCCCCCGTGTTATCCACTTTTATATCGTATTTGAGTGTCATTTGACATTGTGCATACAAATCATAACCCACAGGCGATAATGTAAAATCAAGCTTACCACCCGTTTGTGTTGCTGCTGTTATTGTGGGTATTGGACTTGTACAACCCGTACCTGTCGTTGTAATTGAGGCGGTGTTTGGGATATAAACAAATGATGTCGGCAATAAAACACTAGGCTTAATATCATAAGCATTTTGATTGATGCCAGCAAACTGTGTGTTGTTTAACACAAATGTAACATGATCCCCTGAGGGTGTGGCTGCGGTCGTCACTTCGGTCGTACCATTCCAAACACCACCAATATCCATCCATGTACGCCCAGTTTGTGCAGGAGTCCAAGAT
>JAUZQL010000324.1 GCA_030950975.1 Mariprofundaceae bacterium
GTTGCTGTGCCAGATACCGCCAATGCCGCATCCGCACGCAACGCATAACCTTCATCCAAACGATTCAATACATGAATACCCGCATCGACAAAAGGCTGCATTTGCTCATCCGTCACGCTGGGGGCTTGCGTGGTTACCGCAGTCAAATCAGGCATGGTTTGTTTTAAGTGCTGATAACTTTGAATCAACACATCTGTATGACGTGCGAGTTCACTGGAGCGACTACCCGGTAACAACGCCAATAAACGTTGGTCTTGTGTCATTCCCAAACGTGTTTTTAAATCGGCTTTACTCCAACCGCCTTGGCATGCCACTGCACTGGGATTGCCCACATAATGTGCTTCAATAGCATGCTTGGAAAACCAATTGGGTTCAAAGGGTAAAATGGCTGCCAATTGATGTTGCGCACGCTGTAAACGTTTCACACGCCAATGTCCCCAAGCCCAAAGCTTCGGTGCAATATAATAAAGTACAGGCATACCAAGCCGACGAAGTTTCTCGCCTAAACGCATATTAAACCCTGGAAAGTCGACCAAAATCACCACATCAGGGCGTGTTTTTGCTGCCCAAGCCAATAAATCTTTACCAATTTTCTGAATGCGCGGCAAGGCTTTGAGTACATCGACAATCCCCATGACATTGAGCGATTCCATAGGGCATACAACATCACAGCCTTCGCGACGCATCGCAGACCCTGCTACCGCAGAAATTTGAATATCAGGATGTTGTTTTTTAAGCGAACGTATCACGGCTGCACCATGCATATCACCTGATGACTCACCTGCACAGATAAACACATGAATGGGGCGAGATTTAGACACGAATACCATATACCGAAATACCCAAATCTTTAGCCAGCGATGCGAGTTTTTCTTGTTCAATCAACAAGGTACATCCCGCTTGAATGCCCAGCGATGTACAGCCTGAATTTGCCATAGTTTTTAAAGTATCAGGGCCGATGGCAGGTACATCAAAACGTAGATCCTGATTCGGTTTGGCAACCTTCACCACACATGCTTGACCATTACCCAGCTTGCCACCACGCAGTATGGCTTCATCCGTGCCTTCAATGGCTTCGACTGCCAACACTGCACCGTCTTGCACCACCACGGTTTGACCAATATCCAAAGCCGCAATGCCTTTCGCCTGTTCCAAACCAAATTGCATATCTTTGATAGCTTGTTTTTTAGCTCCGCTACCAAAAAGTAAACCTTCACTCGCCACCATCGATGGTACATAACGCACTTGTGATTCAACGCGAATGCCAGCCTCCGCCAACAAACTTACAATCTTCAACATCAAGGTGTCATCTTTGCGATTGGAGACACTCAACAAGGCTTTCACGGCAACAAAATCAGGTCGAAAATTACGAAATAGATGAAGTTTTTGGACTTTACCCGCCATAATGACTTCAGACACACCCGCCAATTTTAGTGCCTTAATCATGGCACCAACTTTTCCCACATGCAGCCAACACACCGATGTCGCAATGGCTTCAATGTCTGGTGAGGTTTCTTCTTTTGCCGCCACCACATGCACGTCAAAACCTTGTGCCACCAAAGCTTGAGCCATTTCCAAAGGAAACACACCGTAACCAGCAATCAAACCAATGCTTTTGGTTTGGCTCATGAACTGCGTTTATCTCGTGCAGGAATGGTTAAACCTTTCTTAGCAGTGGCTGTAAAATCAATCAAATGCTCTGCATAAGCATCATCGTTTGCCATTGCTTTAGCCTGCGCGATGCGTTGCTCCAAGCTGTCAGTGTTTTGAAATAAAATACGATAGACTTCTTTCAGATGTTTTAATTGGGATGATGTCGCCCCTTGACGTTTCAGACCTAAAACATTCAAACCCGAAAGACTCGGACGATAACCACCTGCGGTTAAACAAAACGGTGGGACATCTTTTACAATACCACTCATCCCACCCACCATAGCGTAACGACCAATGCGTAAGAACTGATGAATCGCCGACATACCACCAATAATTGCGCCATCATCAATATCCACATGCCCTGCCAATGTAGCGCAGTTTGCCAACACCACAGCATTGCCTACAGAACAATCATGCGCAATATGGGTGTATGCCATGAGTAGGTTATGGTTACCGACCTTGGTCAACATACCACCACCTTCGGTTCCTGGATTGATGGTAACATTCTCACGAATGGTATTGTCATCCCCAATGATGACTTCCGATGGCTCGCCATGATATTTTAAATCTTGTGGTTCATGCCCAATGCTCGCAAAAGGAAAAATACGGTTATTTTTACCGATGCTTGTATGCCCACTGATGACCACATGTGATTTTAATTGTGTACCATCACCAATCGAAACATGCTCATCCACCACACAAAAAGGACCAATCTCAACATGTTCACCCAACTGCGCATGTTCAGAAATAATCGCCGTTGGATGAATATTGGAACTCATGCTTGATCCTGTGGAGTGAGTGTTGCCATCAATGTTCCTGAACACGCCAAATCACCATCAATAAAGGCTTCAGCCTTGAATTTCCACATAAAGCCACGGCGACGAAGCACCGTCAATTCAAACACCAACTGATCACCTGGACGCGCTGGCTTGCGAAAACGCACACCATCGATACCCGTAAAATAAACAATAAATTCTTGATCTTTGGGTGCGGATTCAAAGGCTAAAATACCACCCACTTGCGCCATCGCTTCCACAATCAGAACACCCGGCATGACTGGGAATTTCGGAAAGTGCCCTGTAAAATGAGGCTCATTGATGGTAACGTTTTTAATCGCCCGAATAAATGTATCCGTTTGCATTTCCAAAACACGATCCACCAACAAAAAAGGATAACGATGTGGCAAACGTTCCATAATCTTATCAATATTCATTTCAGACATATTATTCCTTACCTTTTAACTTTTTCCATACATCAGGAAGTTTGCTCATCAACGCTGATATTCTTAACCATTGACGGTGTGGCATGGCTGGGAAGCCTGAATACACACCTGCTTTATCAATATCACTAATCACACCAGCTTTGCCTGCCAACTGGCAACCATCTGCTATCGTTAAATGACCTGCAACACCCACTTGCCCACCCATTTGACAGCCTTGACCAATTTTAGTCGATCCAGAAATACCCACTTGTCCTGCAATCGCTGATAATGCCCCAATTTCCACGTTATGAGCAATATGTACCAAATTATCAAGCTTCACACCTTGATGAATTATCGTATCCCCCAAGGCACCACGATCAATACAGGTGTTCGCACCAATCTCCACATCATCATGCACAACGACACGACCCACTTGTGGTATTTTTACATAAGCTCGCCCAGACCAAGCATAACCAAAACCATCCGAGCCAATCACAACGCCTGCCTGAACAATGACACGGTTTCCCAGTTGGCAATTCGCTTCAATTTTTACACCCGCATGTAAGAAACAATGTTCGCCAATGTTTACACCCTTGGCAATCAAGCAAGCTGCTGAAAGCACGGTTCCCGCACCAATCACACAATCATCATCAATCACACAGCCCGCTGCAATATCCACATCATCGGCAATATCAGCAGTCTCTGAAATAACGGCTGTAGGGTGAACATGGCCTTGCCCTACAGGCATGGGATAGAACTTTTGTTGCAATGTTGCATAGGCTAAATAGGGATCTTTGACCGCAATCAATGGGCAAGACGCTTTTAGCTCGCCCAATAACGATGCCGCTACCAATACTGCGCCAGCCTGCGTATTCGACAAGGCTCCTTTGTAATGAGCATTGGATAAAAAGGAGATATCTTGCTCGCTGGCATCTTTTAAGGTCGCAATGGATTGAATCTGCTTATCTGCATCGACATCACCATGAAGTTCACCATCAATCTCGGCGACAAGCTCCGCCAGTGAAAAGCTTAGCCCTGCCAATTATTTTTTACCGTCCAACAACTTGGTAATGGCAGGTGTAATATCCAAAGCTTCATTGACATAAATCATATTGGATTTTGGTAACACCAAATCAAAGCCGTTATCTTTACCATATTGACGTGCCACTTCATAAAAGTGTCCAACAACTTTTTGATCCAATTGATTCTTAGCGGCCACTAATTCTTCTTGGGCATCTTGTTGACGACGCGCTGCTGACTTACGCAATTCTTTCAAAGCAGATTGTTTTTGTGCCAATCTTTCTTGCGACATCGCCATTGACTGGCTTAAAATATCTTTTTCTGATTGATCAATCTTTGCTTTCAATGCTCGCAATTCTTTAAGTTTTTGAGCTTTCAGTGCTTCCAAATGATGCAAACCATTTTGATAATCTTTGGTGTTTTCCACCGCACTTTTTACATCAATATAACCAATTTTTCCTGCTTCTGCTGTGATTGCACCCAAACTTAACATGGCAACCGACGACGTAATCCATACAAATTTCTTCAACATCATTCAATACTCCTCATATTTAACATGGGATACACTCAAAAAAGATTGGCAAGACTAAATTTCACCACTTTTTTTTCAATCTTTATCACTGCATTTGGATGAATCATCCATGCTTTTCTTTTTTCCTTGATACACCATCATTATTCAGCTTAAAATGTTGTACCCAATCCAAAATTAAAACTTCGCAAAAGATCTTGCGGTTGTTTTTTCAATACTTTTGCAAACGATAAAGTTACGGGACCTACTGGAGATGCCCATTCAATACCAAGCCCTGTGGAAGCACGTAAATTATTAGCATTTAATTTCACCGCAGCTACATTACTAAGAGCACTTCCCCATACTGTTCCTGTATCCACAAACAACACCCCTCGAATACCACTTGTTTGCACATAAGGAAGTGGAAAAAATAAATCTAAATTGGCTGATAATTTTTTATTGCCCCCCACCGCTTCACCTGTGGTTGCATCACGCATCGAGACACCATAATAATCAAAACCATGCAAA
Source organism: Mariprofundaceae bacterium (assembly GCA_030950975.1). Classification (GTDB taxonomy): domain Bacteria; phylum Pseudomonadota; class Zetaproteobacteria; order Mariprofundales; family Mariprofundaceae. The sequence goes on from JAUZQL010000324.1 coordinate 4,911, forward strand.
AGATTATCCCCACCCAAAGAATAACGGCGATAAATAGGCACGCTTTTCCCAGCATAACCCTGAATCAAGGAGACTGCTGAAGAAGCACGCAATACCACATCATCTGACAGAGGAAAATATTTTTTTGTGCTAATACTTTCTTCCACAAAACGATTATTCCCGCCTACCGTTGCCCCACTGACATGCAAGCTATGCACTGACCCACTCCGTGTTGCAGTCGCTCGATCACGACTATCGAAATACAAGGTATCACCCAATTCGGATGTCGTCTGACGACCTGCTTGTGACAGAAGAACCAAGGTTGAGTTTGCAGGTAAATTACTAATATTGGTATTGGAATATTGATAACTAAGCGAATCACTCACATGTTCGGACAATGCAAAGGTTAAGCCAAACCCACCACCCACATTATTTTGAGTATACGTGGTTGTCTGAACTTGCGTTAATTTAGTTTGGGTTTTATTCACATTCACCGATGCTTGAATATCCCTGTCTAAGAAATAAGGATCACTTAAACTAACATTAAAGTTTTGTGTTCGTGAACCCACATCAGCAGTTGCGCTTAAACCATATCCCTTACCAAACAAGTTCTTTTGTGATGTTTTTACACGAAATAACATTTTTTCGATTTGCGAGTAACCAAAGCCCACAATAAATGATCCCGTTTTATTTTCCGTTACATTTACTTTTGCATTCACACGATCAGATGCACTGCCTTTAGGCATGGAAATACGCACATCTTTAAACAACTGCAAACGCCCTAATTTTTCTTTACTTAAACGCATCCCAGTCGCAGAAAAACGTTCACTTTCATCCAAACGCATTTCTCGCCGCGCCACAATATCATCCGTCTTCTCATTGCCTTCAATCTCAATACGTTCGATATAAACCTTACGCCCTTTTTCTACATCAAAGGTAATTGCCACAGTATGAGCTTCAAGATTACGTTTAAACAATGGGGTTACATTCGCAAACGCATAACCTTCATCACCCACCAATACTGTCATATCTTGAATGCTTGTTCTTAAATCACTCAACGAATAATGTTGACCCACTGCCAATTTAATCTTATCCATTAATTTTTCTTTGGAAGGAATTAAATCACCTGTTACATCCAGTTTATTGACCGTATAAATAGCCCCTTCATGGATTGAAAAGTTTAAATAAAACGATTGTTTATCAGGTGTTAAAAGTAATTGTGATGACTCAACTTTCATATCCAGATAACCATGATCTTGATAAAATTGGGACAAACGTTGCGCATCATTCTTAAATTTCTTTTGATTGATAATATCTTTATTGATTAGCCATGTTAATAGATTGGTCGAGCGAGCCGACACTTCACTGATCAATGCATCATCGGTAAAATCATGATTGCCCATAAAACGTATTTGGCGGACTCTTGTTTTATTGCCTTCAATAATATGTACCATTAATTTCATTGAACCATCAGGTAACATCGTTTTTTTAGGCTGGATATCCACCTGATAAAAACCTTTCTTTAAATAGCCTCGGCGCAATGTATTGATATCTTTACGCATCAAACTAGGGGTAAAAATCATGCCATCTTTCAACTTAAGCTTATGCTTCAAATCTTTGGATGATACAGCATCATTACCAATGATTTCATAATGACTAATGAAAGGCTGTTCTTTGACATGTAAAGTTAACTTAATACCAGCATTGCTGCGTACACCTGTAAATTGTAAATCTTGATAAACACCTGATCTATAAAGGCGTTGAATATCACGACTCATCGTCCGTTGGTTTAAGCGATCGCCTACTTTGGTATCCACATCCATTAAAATAGCGGCGCTTTCCATATAACGATTTCCTTCCACTGTCAGCGAGAGAATACGATCGCCCGTGTTGATGGCTTCACCATTAGCCGCCCAAACATTCAGTGAAAACAAGCCACAAAGCAATACCAGCCCATAGTGTATCAATCTCATGATTAACCTCGAAACAAACGCATTAAATCATTATAAAATGCAAACACCATCAATAAACCAATCAAAAGCACGCCCACCATTTGTGTACGCTCCATGACCGCATCTGATAATGGTTTACCACGCAATTTTTCCAGCCCTAAGTACACCAAATGCCCACCATCTAAAATAGGCACGGGCAACAAGTTCAACACACCCAAGTTGACGGAAATTAAGGCTAAAAATGTAATAAAGGCAGCCAAACCCAAATCAGCGGTACGTCCAGCCAATTGAGCAATCGCAATAGGACCACCCAAGTTTTCGGGTGAAATAGCCGCAGTCACCATTTTTCCCATCACTTGAATGGTTAAAACAGTCATTTCATAGGTTCGTTCAAACCCATAAACCACGCCATCCCAAACACCACGTTGATACATAACAGGCGCTGTCAAAGGTTTGGATACAAGATGCACGCCAGCTTTTCCCACACCCTGCTCATTCTCAGCCTTTGGTGTAATGTGCAAACGTAATCTGACACCATCTCGCAACACCAACAATGAAAGCGTTTGACCTGCATGCGCTTGAATCTCACGAATCAAGTGTCGCACCCCATTCAAATCCTTACCTTCTACTTGAATAAATTCATCGCCTTTTTTAAGACCCGCAGCTTCCGCAGGTGAAGCTTTTACCACAGAGTCTACAAAGACTTGCGTCCCTAGACTTAAACCCAGTGATTCTTCGGATATATTGACAAGTAAAGCATCTTGGTTTGCCTTATGCACGGGCATGGTCACAGAAAAATCATGACCATCACGTTCAACATCCACAGCAATATTTGTCCCAACGGTTTGTTTTAAAGCCTCTTCAAATTGACTCCACGAATGTAATTCATGACCATTTAGACTTAGCAAACGATCGTTGGACTGAATGCCAGCACGTTCTGCCACTGAGTTTGCAGCTACATGTCCTACCACAGGCGGCATCACCTGTTGACCCAACCAAGCCACACACATATAAGCCACAATCGCAAAAAGAAAGTTAAACATGGGCCCTGCCACAGCAACCGCAGCACGTTTCCAAACAGCTTGAAGATGAAAGGCTCTCGATAAATCTTCTTGGCTTAATCCTTGTGTATGTTGCTCACCTTGCTCATCAAGGTTTTCACCCAACATTTTGACGTAACCACCCAAAGGAATCGCCGCAATAATATATTCAATATTGTCATATTTTCCGTGCCAAGAAAAAAGTGCAGGACCAAAACCAATCGAGAACTTTTCCACTTTAATGCCTAACTTGATGGCAACAATAAAATGTCCAAATTCATGCACGGTGACCAAAATAGCAATCGCCACCACAAACGATAATAATGTATGCAATGATTCCATGGTTACCCCATTACCCTGTGTGCAGTATTTCGTGCCAATTGATCGCAAGCCCAAACATCATCCAATGATGCAATCGCTACATCTTGTGTTTGCTGCAATACATCTTCAACCGTGCTTACAATTTCCATAAAACCAAGCTGTCCTGATCGAAATGCTTGATTGGCTTCTTCATTGGCAGCATTCAAGGCAATCGCCAAAGCATCACCACCACGCATCACGTCTTGCACCAAACGCATCGCAGGAAAACGTGTTTCATCGACTGCCTGAAAATCCAAACGCCCCGTTTTTGCCAAATCCAACCAAGGAATACCCGCATCCAAACGTGTACCTTCTTGCAAAGCATACGCAATGGGTGAGCGCATATCAGGTTCAGCTAATTGAGCCAACACAGCACCATCTCGGTACTCCACCATCGCATGCACGATACTTTGAGGATGAATAATCGCCGATAATTTCTCGGCTGGCATATCAAATAACCATCTTGCTTCAATCAATTCTAAGGCTTTATTCATCATCGTCGCAGAATCAACACTGATTTTTGCGCCCATACTCCAATTCGGATGAGCAATTGCCTCTTTCGGTGTCACATTCTTGAGTGTTTTCGGATCTCGTTCTCGAAAAGGGCCACCCGATGCTGTTAAAATAATACGTGTAATGGACGCATGATCATGACCCAACAAGGCTTGATGCACTGCCGCATGTTCTGAGTCAACAGGTACAACCGTTGCACCGCATCGCTTGGCTTCCGTCATAAAAATACGTCCAGCAGTTACCAAACATTCTTTATTGGCAAGCCCTACGCGTTTACCCGCACGTACAGCAGCCAAAGCAGCTGGCAAGCCAGCAGATCCCACCATCGCAGCCATCACCATATCCACATCACTGGCTTGGGATACCTCAATCGCAGCTTGCATGCCAACTTCTAAGCGCACGCCTTTAGGGAGCTTTCCCACAAGCTCTTTCGCAGCTTGTTCATCGGTCATAATAATATATTCAGGCTTAAGTTGCTTTGCCAAAATCAACATGCGTGCGCTATTTTGATGCCCGACCAAAGCATATGCCGAAAACTTATCAGGATGACGAAGCATCACATCCACAGTACTGGCACCAATCGATCCCGTCGCACCTAAAATTGTTAATTTCATGATTTTTCCCATTGTTAAGCGAAGATAATCCACACCATAGCCACCAACGGTAACGAAGGCAGCAAGGCGTCAATCCTATCCAACAAGCCGCCATGACCTGGCAACATCGAACCACTGTCTTTCACACCCACCACACGTTTCAATGCTGATTCGGCTAAATCACCAAGAATCCCCACAACTACCAACAGCATGGCGAGTGGGAACGCCCAAAACCATGCCATATCAGCCCATGTCATCCACACATACGATGCACCCAAAACGCCTGCAAACACACCGCCTGCCAAGCCTTGCCAAGTTTTTCCAGGGCTAATCGCAGGGCATAGTTTATGTTTACCCCAAGCTTTGCCCGTAAAATAAGCTGCGATATCCGACAACCAAACACCGACACAAACACCTGCAATAAAAGCAACCCCATGCTCATGGGTATGCAAAATCATCAATGCCATCACAAACATCATTAACCAAGCCATCATCCATTGGGCATAAACCATTTTCTGAAAGGATTGTAGCAAATCATCCGCGTGAACATGGAGTGCCAACAAGATAAACCAGCCCAATAACAAGATCATCCATGCCATTGGCAACCATAAACCTTGTGCATGATGAGCAATCAAAACACCCCACATCAACAGACTCACCATGAAAAATAGATTTTGTTTCGGCATCTTAACCATACGTAGAAGTTCAATGCTGGCAGCCATTGCTACAACAAATAATATCCCATCAAACCAAACATCAGACACATAAAATAACCAAGCTACAGCACCCATAAATAACACA
>JAUZQL010000325.1 GCA_030950975.1 Mariprofundaceae bacterium
CTGTATCGATTGTGAAAAGTCTTGGAAATCACGTTGTAATACTCGAAAATGCTTGGATAATTGATTGAATTGTGTTTCAAAAGCTTCATCGCGTGCTTGTTGCGTACTCAATTCAATCACTTGATTGGATAAGGTTTCTAAGCGTTCAGCATCCACTCGTAAAAAACGCCCCGAACTTTTTCGTTGCGCTGTTGTATTCATTTCCATTTGCTCAATATCAGGGCGAAATGATATTTGATTACTGCTTAAAGTAGGCTGTACTTCAACAGTGTTCGATGTTTCTTTGGGTTTAATCGCTTCTAATACTATTTTGTTTTGAGACGAGTTTTCAGGTGAATCTAAAGTATCTTTTAATAGATGACGATCATGCTCTAACTGTTCATTGGTTTTTTTTATCTGTTGTTGTTTTTTCCAAGCTTCAGCTTCACCTGCACCAATAAGTTCAGAGGATAAGGCAGCAGGTTCAGGTTCAGGTTCATCATTGATATCGCTGGAGAAATTAACAACGGTATCATCTGGCATACCCAACGAAAGGTTTTCAAAACTAATTTCATCTGATTCTAAGCTGTCATCGGCTAAGTCTATGGCAGTGTTATCATCGGCATCATCTGATACTTTAAGAATACCTATAGCATCAGACTGTACGTTCGCAATTTTTTCTTGATTATCTTCTACCTTGATAGCGTTTTCTTCTGCAAGTAAATCACTTTCAACTACCTCATCAATATGAGCAATGAGGTGTTCTTGTTTCGTGCGCAAGGGCGAAACATCAATGGTATTTTCATCATCTATGTTTTTTAAACGATCATCCAGAACATCATGGATATCATAAAGAAACTGAACAATTGCTGGATTTTTTCGCCAGCCGACATGTTTGATTACTTGTTCCATCAGGTCTTCAAAAAGATGGGCTGTTTCACCAATATCAGTAACACCCAACATGAGAGCCGAACCCTTAATGGTATGAGCATCACGACGCAAAGCCACCATGCCTTCTTCAGTTAAAGAGCCTGACTCAAATTTGACCAAAGCTTGGTTAATCGAACTTAAGCGTTCGCGAGCCTCATCAAAAAATGAAGCTAAAAAGTTGGATAAGTCAAAACCAGACACAAAAAATATCGAAAGAAACTAAATGAGTTTCTGCAGGTTATCTGCCACATCATTAAGTCGAAGGGATGCAACACGCGATTTATCCATTTCTGTCGCTCCATCTTGCAGTAAATCTGAGATTTCACGCATAGTTAATACAAACTCCACCGAGTTCTCATCTTGCTGTTTTGTTGCATGTGCAATGGTACGTACAGCTTGACTAGTTTTGTCTGACATTGCTTTCATTTTTGTTAGTGATTCACCTGCATATTTGGCAACATTTACACCTTGATCCACTTCGTCCAATCCTTTTTTCGTAACTTCAATGGATTCCTTCGTTGATTTATTGACATCATCCACCACAATTTGAATTTCTTCGGTAAATTGGCGGGCTCGTTCAGAAAGACGGCGTACTTCGCCAGCAACGACTGAAAATCGTTTGCCAAACTCGCCCGCAGCAGCCGATTCAATGGAAGCATTAAGTGCCAATAAATGAGTTTCATCAGCAAGCTCTTGCAATGAAACCAATGATTCTAAAATTTGTTCTGATTTACGTCCTGAATCGGTTACTTTTTCTGCAATCAATGCCACTTCTTGGCGAATACGTTCCATATAACCAATGGTTTTATTCACTGCTTGTTCACCATCTTCTGCTGAAGAAGCTGTAGCTGCGGCAATGCGTTCTACACTTGCAGCCGTTGTTGCAATCTTTTTGGCAGAAGCTGACATATCTTCTAATTCTGCTGTAACCACAGCCACGGATTGAGCTTGCGTTACCGATGCTTTAGCTTGACTATCAACAGCCGTTAAAATTTCATTGGATGCATGACTTACACCTTCTGACATTTTACCAATGTTACCTGCAATATTGGTCACAAAACTACGGTTAAAGAATGCCATCACAAAAACAATAAAGATAATGATGCCAACATTCATTAATGAGTAAAATTGAATTTGATCTTCTTTAGCATTTTGCTCAGTGGATAGTGATGTTGCCAACTGTGTTGCCACACTATTCAATTTATCTTGAGCTACAAAAACCAAGCTTTGAGCGACAACCGTCACGTTACTGGCCATTTGTGAAGGAATTTTTCCGCTGGTAATACCTTCGGAAATCTTAATGACTTCTTGCATTAAATCATGGACTTCTTTGAGCTTTTTAATATCAGACGTTTTTAATGAAGGCATCGCAGACATTTGAGTATACAAACGTAGAAATTCACTGGATGCTTTTTTAATTTTACCAATATCCTCTTTATTTTTGGTTAGCGTAAAATCATTGAGTGGCAGCAATACATTGGGAAGTGATGCACGAAAACGTTCTAGCGATGTCTGTTGGCTATTTAAAGTAGAAATTTGCTTAATACCATCAGAGGCTCGGTTGAAAGCAATAAACACCGTGCCGATAAGAATAGCAAACAATACAATAGAAATAAGCGTGTTACGACGCGCCAATTGTCGAATACTGATTACAGTACGTTTTTGCTCGTCTGTCATAATAATTCCCCTCAATGTAAAGCGATACTTGTCGGCAAACCATCATATTTCCAAATGGCTCACCGTTCATGTAAAAAAATTAGCTGCATATTGACGATTAAATTTTATTTAATCAAGTCAGATGTCAGCATCACTTGTTTATTTAAACAAGGCTGCTGTATGAAGTATACGGTAACTTTGTTGTTTGATATTTAGTTTTTGAAAGAAAAAACCTTTGGGATTTTGTGTGGCTTGTATAAAAGCTTCTTCTTGGATGGATTCGATACCTATAATATCTTCTACGCGTAACGCAAGGTGCATTTTGGGATGGCTTAAAACGACAAAACGAACATGGTCATCATGTGCCTTATCACTGTTAGGCAAAGACATCACTTGACATGGATCAATCACACAAACGATCTGCCCATGTATATTGCAGACACCCAATAAGTGATTAGGTGCCATAGGAACGGGTGTTAAAGATTGATAATGTACAACTTCTGATACATCCGTCACGGGCAGGAGAATGATTTCATGACCGATAAGAATTTGCATCACTTCCACATAAGATTGATTCAAATCACCATCAAGTTCAGGGGATTTTGTTGAATCAGAGTGTGTTAAAATTGTTTGAGAAGACATGATTTTACATCCTTTGTTGAATAGCTGAAGCGATTCTTGCGTACATAGAAAGAATTTTTCTAACGCGTGCTTGCAATTTCATCGGTTCTACTGGCTTTCCTATATAATCATCGGCACCCGATTCTAAGGCAAACACTTCATCTTCTTCATCTTTTCTAGATGTAAGCATAATCACAGGAATATGATCGTAACTGGAGTTTTCGCGAATTTTTTTAACCAATTCAGGACCTGACATGTTTGGCATTTCAAAATCAGTAAGAACAAGGCTAATACTATTACTCATACGCTGAAGTGTATCCCAACCCTGCTGTCCATCTTCTGCATCCAGTACATCATAACCTTCAGATTGTAATACAAACTTCACCAAGCTACGAATACTTTTAGAATCATCGACAATCAATACAGTTTGTTTACCTGTATATAAATTTTCTTGATCATGAACCTTGTCTTTTTGACGCATGGTCTCACCCAAAGACATCAAAGTTCCTTCATCGGATATGCGTTGATCCAAGCGAAAACCTTCGGGAGCGGTGGAGTTTCGAATCACTTCAGAAATACTCGTGAGACCTGCCAGTGCCTTATTCATACCATCTTCAAATAAACAAAACATACCCTCTTCACGAGCCGCCAGCATCAAATCTTTATCGGGTGCTTCGCGTGCAATCATTTCCCGTATGCGATCATTGACATATAAGACTTCATGAATACCCAATCGCCCTTTATAGCCAATTTTCATACACGCTTTACAACCTACAGGCTCATAGAAATCTTGATCTTCAGGTACACCATAGCGTTCACAAAATTCCGCATCGGGATGAACTTTTTTCTTGCATTTTGGACATAATCGCCGCGCCAAACGTTGGGCAACAATCAGGTTGAGTGATGATGAAAGCATGGTTGATTTAATGCCCATTTCTAACAAGCGAGTAATGGTGGAAGGTGCATCATTGGTATGCAATGTAGATAAGACCATATGCCCTGTTTGCGCAGCATGCAAAGCAATTTCAGCGGTTTCTTCATCTCGAATTTCACCGACCATCACAATATCAGGATCTTGTCGCAAAATAGAACGCAATGCTGCGCTGAATGTCATACCAGCCTTCGCATTGACCTGAACTTGATTGATACCTTTGAGCTGAAATTCAACTGGATCTTCAACGGTAATTAAATTGCTTTCTCTACTATTGATATGGTTTAAAAAGGAATAAAGGGTCGTTGTTTTTCCTGAACCTGTCGGCCCAGTCACCAACACTGCTCCCGTTGGCTTAGCAATGGATTCACGAACACGCTGGTCAGCCAGCTTTTCAAAACCAAGAATATCCAAATCCAACGATAAACCACTTTTATCCAAAATACGCAGCACAGCCTTTTCACCATAAAACGATGGCAAGATAGACACACGCATATCATAGGCTTTTCCCCATAATTTTATGCGTGTCCGACCATCTTGAGGTGTTCGTGTATTGGAAATATCCAGTTTGGATGTGATTTTTATACGAGAAATAACAATCGGGTGTGCTTTCACAGGAAATTGTAAGACAACCTGCAAGCGCCCATCAACACGCATCCTTACAACACTGACTTGTTCACCTGCTTCAATATGAATATCTGACGCACCCAGTTTAAGTGCTTGTACCATAATACCATTGACCAATTTAATAATGGGCGATTCATCCGCACCTTTTTTGAGGGCATCAATATCATCATCACTTTCATCATCATCAGCTTCAGTTGAAAAACTGGCATCGTCATCCAAACCCGACATAGCTTCATCAAAGGCGGCATTACCACCTTGATAAATTTCACGAATTTTCTTTTGAATTGCATCAGGGCGAGCAAAAATAGTACGTACACGCTCGCCTAATTTGAATTGCAAATCATCCAATGCGGAAAAATTCATGGGGTTGCCTGTAGCAATGACAAGCTCACCATTTTGAAAGTCAATCGGTACAAAATTGAAATCCAAGCATAATTTCTCAGGACATTTTTCAATCAATTTATCAGAAGGACGAATATTGTTAATATCTAAATAAGGAACTTTATAAATGCGTGCCAGTGTTTGTATGATAGCTTCCGAATCAATGTCATCAAGACTAAGCAATGAATATAAAAGACCATGTTTTTGAGTATCTGGGTGTTTTAGAGCCTCTTTAATCTGCTCTTGAGTGACAACACCACTATCAATAAGTTGACGTTGCTGTTTTAATAGCATAAAGGTATCTGCCTTGAAAAATGTTTCATTGGCACGTGACCTTAGTAAGCTGTATCACGAAAATCAAGTGTGATATAAGGTGTTCGTGATTTCTATGCGTAACATCGTTACTGTGCCGCCATGTTTCGATATGTTTTTATTTTTCTAATGATGATGATGGGTTTGTTAAGCACTGCTTGTAGCCCCCATTTACTCCCCCAACTATCTAAGCCCGATTCTGTGTTGCTACATCAACAAGCCCAGAAATCGATGGTTAAGCAACAAGCGCCCTTGCTTACCAGCAAGGTAAAACAAATCCACTCACTTCATCATAGTTTAGCCTCACCTTTTTTTATTGGGCTTCGTGATGACGATTTAGCTTGGGTTCAAGCGCAAGTAAAACCATCCTTAGTACGCCACTGGCATCTGGTGGCGAAACGTTCGATTTGGGTTCGAGAGCGTATTTTAAAAAGCTTGGAAGATGCGGATGCGCCACAAGATTTACAGGTTATTCCCATTGTTGAATCTGCCTACCAACCGTATGCCTTATCTCGAACGGGTGCGATGGGCTTATGGCAATTGATGCCAAAAACAGCGCAAGGCTTGGGAATCAATAAAATGCACAATGGCGATGGTCGTCGTCATGTTGAAATATCAACCGATGCGGCTGCTCAGTATTTAATGAGACAACACCAACGATTTGGCAACTGGCCTCTAGCGTTTGCAGCCTATAATATGGGACCTTATGGTTTAGCAAAACGTTTGAAAAGAACACCTTGGCAGTTATCCGATGGTATTCGTGCGATGCCTGTCCCCAAAGAAACACGCAATTATGTAATACGTATTTTAGGGGTAACAGCATTATTACATTTACATACATTGAGATTTCCAAAAGAAATTCATACGATTAAAGTGACTTTAAATGCACCCGTAGACATTTCAATCTTGGAAAAAAAATTAGCCTTACCCAAAAATTATTTATTTAAATTGAATCCACAGTTGCATTATAGCCAATATTTTCATGGCTCAGTAACACTGCATATACCGCTCCATTTGCAAGATAGGCTTTTAAAAGTACAACAAGAGTATCGACCTCATTATATCCATGTTCGTATACGTTCTGGCGATTCTTTATGGCGTTTGGCAAAACATTATCATACCACCATCAGCCATTTGAAACATTTGAATCCGCATCTATCTAAAACGTTACATTTAGGTCATCGCATTAAAGTACCAGCCCATGGTTATGGGCAAGCTACAGCGCGTTTAAACCCTTTGCTTTCGGGTGGTCGGCGTATTCATTATAAGGTGCGTAAAGGTGATTCTTTATGGAGCATTTCACGTCGATTTGGCACTTCAACCCATGCCATTGCACGTTCCAATCAATTAT
>JAUZQL010000326.1 GCA_030950975.1 Mariprofundaceae bacterium
GTGCCAAAATACACTTCCAGTTAGGCATCAATGCTTTGTATAGTGGTGATCTTCCCAAAGCATTTGAAGAACTGATGCGTTCCAATAAAATTTTGCCCAAACAGCCTGAAGTGCTGGATAGCTTGGCTTATGCTTGGCGTGTTCGTGGGGATAATGTCAAAGCCGAAGCATTATACAGGCAATCATTGGCTATACGTAGTCGTGCATCCACAGAAACAAATTATGGTAACCTACTTGTGGCACTTAAACGGTACAGTGAAGCTGAAGTCCATCTTCGTATCGCCTTGCAAGATCCTCGTTATCAAAAACAATATATTACCCTCATTAATTTGGGTGATGCTTTACTGGGTCAACATCGCTTTAATAGTGCCATTCAAGCCTATCGACAAGCCAGTACGCTTAACCCTTTACAAAATATTTCAAAGCTTCACGAAGCAGATGCCTATGTTCAAGCCCAACGTTTTAATGATGCCCAAGCCTTGTATGAAAGTATGTTAAACAAAGATCCGAACAATCGCCCTGCTTTAGAAGGTCTAATCGCCATACTGGTGAAACAACATCAAATACGCACAGCTCGACAATATATGGCGCGTTATATTGAAAAAGAGAAAGAACCGCTCAATCGTGCTTGGGCCAATGATGAACTTATTCGATTAGGACAGATGTTATGACAGAAGAAATAAGCCCTGAAAAAAACACCGAAAATCCCGCTGAAACACGTGAAAAAACGCTTCAATATGTGGCTGAAATACTTAAAAATAAACGTTTAGATTGTTCTATATCGATGTCTGATGCTGCAAAAAAATTGAATATTCGTATTCAATATCTTCAAGCATTGGAATCAGGTGATTGGTCTCCCATGCCTGGAGATGTTTATGCGTTGGGTTTTTTACGACAGTATGCCAAATATTTAAAATGCAATATCAATGATGACATTGATAAGCTTAAATCCAATCAGTATAGCTTAAATAAACCTGTCACATTTCCAGATCCACCCGTTGCCCCTAATCGTAAATGGATGATTATTTTTTTAGTCGCTCTCATCGTGTCATTTATCTTGTTTAACGTATTGAATCAACAGAAAAGTAGCTTACTTCCATCGCAAATTTTGCAAGAAGATGCCGCCATTCTCAATGAGAAGCTGATTGTATCAGAGCATAAAAACATCCAAGAACCCCCCATTGTCAGCAAACTTTCCTCTGGGTCAGAAGCTTCTCCTGTCAAAGTGAAAAAATCATCAAGCGATGTGTTGATAGTCCCTAACAATAAGCCGACTCCGCCTAAACAAGATGATAAGGTCAAAAACAATACTCAGCCTAGCACAGCACCATCAACACAAAATCAAGCAAAGAAAAAAATGATGCATGATTATGTATTCACCGCACGTAGCGATGATGTTTGGCTTCAAATTTATCAACAAGGAAAAACAGGCAAGCCATTACGAGAGGCTTTATTGAAATTAGGTCAAAGTTTAAAACTAACATCTGATCACATATTATCGGTGACATGTGGAAAACCTCTCGCATTAGAAATCAGTATGGATAGCCATATTGTGGTCGCTTCTGGAAGCATGGCAAAAACAAATCAAGTGATTCGCCACTTTATTTTGCCTCGTCCCGTAGTAGAATAAATGAAAATATCCGCTTGCAATACCACCATACTTTTGCAGATTGTTTGCGGTTTACAGGTATATGATGCGCTTACTTGAGTATTCATGTACATACATAAAACTTGAGGATTAAAGGAAGGGGAATCAATATGCCTAAAGCTGGAACACTTGAAATTGCACGCCACAATATGGTCGAATATCAAATTCGTTGTTGTAAAATCTTGGATACTGAATTGTTGGATATATTGGAAAGCATGCCTCGTGAAGATTACGTTCCTCAAGATATACGTAGTTTGGCATATATGGAAGGTCATGTGCCCATTGATTGTGGACAAGAAATGTTAAGCCCCTTACAAGAAGCTTACATCATGCAGCAACTTCAATTGAAAGGTCATGAACGCATTCTAGAAATAGGCACAGGCACTGGTTATTTAACCACCCTGTTAGCCATGTATACAGATCATGTTACCAGTTGCGAACTGCATGAACCATTAGCAACACAAGCTCGCAAAAATATCGCCGCACATGGCATCGATCATGTCCAAGTGATTCATATCAATGCCATGCATGAAAAAATGATGCAAGCCCATGATGGCATTGCCAGTACTTATGATGTCATTATTTTAGGCGCAGCACTTCAAGAGATTCCACAACATATTAAAGATATGGTTGCCGATGGCGGTCAACTGATTGCTTTTATTGGTAAAAATTCTGTCGTTACCTTGACCCATTATCAACGTCAAGGTGATGATTGGATTGAAACAGGCTTATGTGAAACATTATTACCAGATATGGAAGAACTATCCGTGACACGTCAATTTATTTTTTAATGTTAATCGGGAATCTAATGCTTGAAACAAAAGACCCTTGATACAAGCACTCGAGGGTGAGGCTTCTTTATCAAGGTGCGTAACATTAGTGAATAATTTAAGGCTTCCACGATTCAATGTGGAAGCTTTTTTGATGTTTTATTCCGCTTCAAAAAAGGTACTTACTTCCGATATATCATCGACAATACGTGCTGGGGGCAAGTTAAACGCCACTTCTCGACCATAGGACTTATGATAAAGCCTTGAATCCAAAATCGCCATCACACCACGATCATCAGTAGAACGAATCAAACGCCCGACTCCCTGCCTTAAGACTGCAATCGCTTCAGATAATTGAATATCAATAAAACCATTGCCACCTTTTTCTTCGCACCGTGTGATACGTGCTTTCAACAAAGGATCACTGGGCGAGGCAAACGGTACTTTATCGACAATCACCAACGATAATGTCTCACCCGGTACATCAACACCTTCCCAAAAACTTCGTGTGCCACAAAGAATCGAATGCGTATCCTTTCTAAACTTTTCTAAAATGGCATCACGGCTGCCACTTTTACCTTGAATCAAGACAGGGTAATCCAACTGTTCACTCAAGGCTTGCCCCATGTAATTGAGTGCTGACCATGCGGTAAACAATACAAAAGCTCGCCCTTGCGATGCTTTCAAAAGTTTTAACATCTCATCCAATTGCGCTTGTTTTCCTGCATCACTGCGAGGATCAGGCAAATGACGTGGTAAATAGGTTAAGGCTTGCTCTGCATAATCAAAAGGCGATGGATGAAAGACTTCTGTTACATCACTTAAACCCAAACGATCACGTGCGTAATCAAATTTCCCTGACACACGCAAGGTCGCCGATAATAAAACAAAGGATGCAGGTAAATCCCAAACGTGTTCTTGTAAAACAGGACCTGTTTCAACGGGCGCAACCCAATAACGTAAATATTCTCCTTCCCCATCATGCCACATCACAAAACCTTGTGGTGGTTCAATGATGCTATCCATATCAGAACGTAAAATCTTTGCACGCTCACATAACTTGGCAATGTCTTCTGAACGTTCGCTTCGGTTGGCTGCCAAATCTACCAATACCTGCCAGTTTTCACGTACTTTTGTTATTTTCGATACAGCCCAAGAGGCTAGAAGTGTTCGACCTGCTTCCAAGGCTTCTTTTTGCAGGGCTTCTTCATCACCCAATTCATCCAATATGGTTTGAAAATCATTCAACCAATGAATTAAACGCATCCTCCCCAGTTGCACGCCAAAATGCTGACATGCCACATCAGGTAAGCTATGCGCTTCATCCAAAATATACGCATCAAATTGGGGTAAAATCTCACCAAAATCACCTGATTTCAATGCGGCATCCGCCAACAATAAGGCATGATTAGATACAACAATATCCGCTTGCATGGCTTTTTCACGTGCTTTCATCAGTGGACAGCGTTTAAATTCTGCACATTTGGAGCCAGTACATTGATCCGCAGTCGCTGTTACTAAAGCTCCAATACCTTTTTCAAAGACATCAAAAGGTAAGCCTGATAAATCGCCATCGGTACTTTTTTCTGACCATTTATTGACACGTAACATGGGCTTTTGTTGCCAACGTTCTAAAATCACACTGGCTAGATTTGTTTTTAAACGTGAAGGACAGACATAATTGCTACGTCCTTTTAATAGAGCCACCTTACGATGGATGCCCATCGCCTTCATGACAGCAGGAATGTCACGATGCATCAATTGGTTTTGCAAGGAACGTGTATGCGTGGAAATCAATACTTTACCATTTAAGCGTAGTGCAGGCAGAAGGTACGCTAAGGTTTTTCCAGTGCCTGTTTCAGCCTCTGCTAACAGAATCTTTCCCTGTTCAAAATTGGCAGCAATTTCACTCGCCAGTTTTACCTGTTCTGCTCGATGCGTATAACCCTTCAAATTTTTAGCCAATGAAGCAGTCGAGGAAAAATCTTGTTGTACTTGTTTCATCAATTTGTTACCCAATTGCATATCTCACATTAAACATCATGACGCATTTTCCAACGCCACAGCACCATCCCACGCCATGTGATATGAATAAAAACAAAGCCTAAAACGCCCAATAAGATACCCAAAGTCAGGCAACCCAATAAAAAAGGCTGCCAAATCATCATCATGCCATTCATTGCCCATTCCATCGATGCTTCAAAATGAAAAACCTGTTCGGGTGAATCAAGTAACCAACTACCAAACTTGTAAGCAGCATAAAAAACGGGTGGCATCGTCAATGGGTTGGTCAACCAAACCAAACCGACCGAAACAGGTAGATTCGCATGTAAGGCAATCGCTCCCGTAGCTGCCACCAACATTTGAAAGGGAATGGGTAACATCGCACAAAACAAGCCAACTAAAAACGCCTTCGCTAAGGTATGACGGCTAATGTGCCATAAAGCTTTATCATGCAATAAGGTACCAAAACAACATAAATATTTGTTCTCACGAATGCTTTTCGCATCAGGCATCCAACGTTGGACAAGCTTGCGCGGTGTCAAAATTAATCCAAATCCATACGTGGGAAAATTGGCGAAGGTGCTTGGCATTGATGTCCTTCCTTGAGTTTTCCCCAGCCAGCTTCATCCAAAAGTCGCAATTTAGATACATCAATATCTTCATTCATGATTTGCTGCAACATCAAGGTCATTTTTTCAGGCATAAACGGTGATAACTGGATGGCAATCAAACGCAATGTTTCCACCAAATGATAAAGTACCGTATTTAAACGTGTTAAATCACCTGATTTAGCGAGTCCCCACGGTGCATTATCTTCCACATAACGATTACCATGCTTGACCACTTGATTGATGCGTTCCAACGCCAAATGAAATGCTTGGCGATGTAATAAATCATTCACATCCCGCTGCATGGCTTCTACATCGGCAATCAATGCCCGATCCATATCTTGTTCTTCAGCACACGCACCCAAAACACTGCCATTGTATTTTTTCAACATCGCCAAGCTGCGATTCAGTAAGTTACCCACATCATTCGCTAACTCTGAGTTGTAACGCATTTTCAATGCTTGATGCGAAAAATCACCATCTTGCCCAAAAGGAACTTCGCGTACTAAAAAATAACGCAAGACATCAGCATCATACCCTTTCAATAAATCCAAAGGGCGCAAGGCATTGCCTTTGGACTTGGACATTTTTTCACCGTCCACTGTCCACCAACCATGCGCAAACACACGTTTGGGCAAAGGCAAACCTGCTGCCATCAACATACATGACCAATACACGGCATGAAAACGCAAAATATCTTTACCAATCAAGTGGACATCAGCGGGCCAATGTTTGGGAATCTCCTGATCTGGAAAACCTGCTGCGGTTAGATAGTTGGTCAGTGCATCAATCCACACATAAATCACATGTTTGTCATCATCTGGAACAGGAATGCCCCATGAAAATGTTGTGCGTGAAACCGATAAATCACGCAAACCACCTTCCACAAAGCTTAACACTTCATTACGACGTGATTCAGGCGCAATAAAATCAGGGTGTTCTTTGATATAGTCAATGAGTCGCTCTTGATAATCACTTAAACGGAAAAAATAGGATTCTTCTTGAATCTTTTCGACATCACGTTGGCAATCGGGGCAGTGATGAGATTCCCAACAGTCCGCATCTTTGAGTTGTGTTTCTGTCCAATAGGTTTCGCAAGGCACACAATACCAATCTTCATAAAAACCTTTATAAATAGCCCCTGCATCTTGCAGACGTTTCCACATCGCATGCACAGCTTTATGATGTCGTTCTGAACTGGTACGAATAAAATCATCATTGGAAATAGATAGTTCCGGCCACAAAGTTGCATAACGTTCCACCACTTGATCTGCCAATTCAATCGGTTCAATGCCTCGCACTTCTGCGGCTTGCTGAACTTTTTGACCATGCTCATCTGCACCCGTTAGAAAAAAGACATCTTTGCCTGAAAGACGTTCATATCGAGCTAAAATATCAGCAGCAATCGTGGTGTACATATGACCAAGATGCGGTTCATCATTCACATAATAAATAGGTGTGGTAACATAATACGTTTGCATGAATGAGGTATCCTTAGGGTGACGAAAATAAAATAGAAAGTTTGGCAAGTGTAGCGTCATCAAAGCTGATGAAAATAAGATTGTTCAACGAGTCCTTTGTTAAGCCCTTGCCTTCACCATCATTGAAAAGCACTCTTCGCCTTATGACACATAAGCATTATGCCCCAGAAGAAATTGCCAAATTTGAAGCCATTGCCAGTGAGTGGTGGGATCCCAAAGGACGTTTCAAACCGTTGCATCGCATCAATCCTTTGCGCCTTGATTACATTGATGAACGTGCATCACTTGCCAATAAAAAAGTTTTAGATGTGGGCTGTGGTGGCGGTATTTTAGCAGAAAGCATGGCAAGACGTGGCGCGATTGTGACAGGTTTAGATCGCTCTCCCAAAGCCCTTGCGATTGCACGCATCCATGCCGAACAAGAACACGTCGCATTAAATTATGTCGAAACCGATGCTGAAACATGGGCGGATGAACATAGCGAAGCCTATGACGTGGTCACTTGCCTTGAAGTCTTGGAACATGTACCCGATGTCATCAGCACCGTGCAAGCTTGTGCCAAGATGATCAAACCCAACGGTTTATTCTTTTTTGCTACCTTAAATCGTACACCCATCGCCTATATCAAAGCCATTATTGGTGCTGAATATGTATTGGGTTGGTTGCCCAAAGGGACGCATGATTATGCTAAATTCATTCGGCCATCTGAAATGAAAAAAGCCTTGGATACAGCCGATATGGGCATTCAAGATATACGGGGCATGTCGTATGCCATGTTGTCTGATAAATTTTCGCTATCCCATGATTTATCCATCAACTATTTAGGTGTTGCCAAAAAAAATACGCTATGAAATGCTTATACATACTATTAAGTATGTTTGTATATTCCCCTTTGCTATACGCTGAAGCCATTGATTTAACAGCCAATCATATCAGCCTTGATGCACACAAAAACATCACTGCATCAGGCAACGCCCAGCTTCAACGAAAAGGGGAAAAACTTACAACAGATCAACTTATCTATCATCAACAGCTTCAAGATGTTTATGCCACTGGGCATGTCCATCTTAGCAATGCGAGCAGTGATATTTATGCGCAATCCGCCATCATTCATGTACAACAACAAACAGGCAGTTTGGAGCAAGCCAATATCACCTTATCAACAGGTGAGCATATTCAAGCTAAGCATGTAGAACGTCTTTCATTGCAACAATTTCAGGGCGATGATGTTCGTATCAGTAGCTGTCCTAAAGATGAAGAAGCATGGGCTGTTCATGCCAAACATATGCAACTCAATCAACAAGAAGGTCTTATTGAAGCGCAACACGCTTGGGTCTATATCGGTGGGCTTCCCGTGCTTTACACACCGTATTGGCAACAACCCTTGCGCCGTCGTTCAGGGCTTTTATTGCCTGAATTTTCGACAAGCAGCCAACGTGGTACTGAATTTGCCCTGCCTTATTACTGGGCACCTCGCCCCAACTGGGATGCAACACTCACACCACGCTTGATGAGCTTGCGTGGTCTTATGGGCGATGTTGAACTTCGTCATGCCGCACAACATGGGCATCAAAAGCTTCAATGGTCAGGCATTCAAGATAAATATAACCATCAATATCGTCAGCACATACAAATGGATCTACAACAAGCTTTAGGCAAGCAGTGGCAGTTCAACTCAGCCGTTAATCACGTATCTGATCGTCAATTTCTTGCTGATTTTTCACAGAATAAAAGTCTCACATCAACCGCCTATACGCATAGTACAGCCGATATATCTTGGAGAAATCAACACGCAGATGCCCGCTTATCAGGTCAAATGCAACAAAATTTAACGCTTGCCAACGATCAAACCACCCTGCAAATTTTACCGCGTCTTGAAAGTCACTATCAGCATAGGATTGGTGATACACAACTTCATTTGGATCAACAAACCACTCGGTTTTTTCGGCTATCAGGTATTCAAGGCACGCGTATCATGCTGCATCCGTGGTTAGCATTACCACTATCATGGCAATCACATGCGATTTCGACACGCATTCAAATGGGCATACGTCAATTGCGTTATCAGC
>JAUZQL010000327.1 GCA_030950975.1 Mariprofundaceae bacterium
CAAAAAACCTGTGGTTAGCCAAGATTTATGGGAAACATTGGATGCCCTGAATCAGATTCATACTGTAGACTGGCAATGGGTGAAAGGTCATGCTGGCAATGAAGGCAATGAAAAAGCCGATGAACTCGCACGCCAAGGCATTCCCAGATAAACGCTTAGCACCAAAAAACTAGCCAAGCATCAATCCATCAACTATTCCTTAAATGCCGCTGGATCAATGTCATATTGGCGAATCAATTTGCGTACAGTATTACGATTTAAGCCCAACATATCGGATGCCTTGAGCTGATTCCCTCGACATTTTTCAAGTACCAAATTCAACAATGCAGGTTCAACCATCGATAAAAGATGATGATGCAAACCTGTTGCCTCTGCATAACCCAATTTATCCATATAAGCTCGCAAACAACGTGTGACTGCTTCATCTAAGGATTCCAAGCCACCCAATGCTTGTTGTCCACCATCATGACCCAATGCCAGTGCCACATCCGATACCGTAATACTTGCACCGGGTGTCAACACCGCCAAACGCCGCATCACATTTTTAAGTTCTCGAACATTTCCATACCAATCATAGCGTTTCAGTAAATCAATCGAGTGATCCAATAAAATCGGTGCTGTCATACTCAATTCATCCGCAGCTTGTTGCAATAATGTGGCTGCCAATTCTGGAATATCATCACGCCGTTCTCGCAAAGGCGGAATATGTACAGGGATGACATTGAGACGGTAATATAAATCTTCACGAAACTGACCATCATGAATTTTGCGCTGTAAATTTTGATGGGTTGCCGCCAATACACGCACATTGACCTTCTTTTCTTCATTGCCACCAATGCGTTGCACCATGCCCATTTCTAAAACACGCAACATTTTCGATTGTAACACCATCGGCATATCACCAATTTCATCTAAAAAAAGTGTGCCACCATCGGCATCTTCAAAACGCCCAGATCGCTGTTTATCCGCACCTGTAAACGCACCTTTTTCATGACCAAACAGCTCTGATTCCAATAGTTCGGCTGGAATGGCTGCTGTATTGATGGCGATAAATGGCTCTTTTTTACGATGGCTTAAACGATGCAGTTCCTGCGCCACCAATTCTTTGCCTGTGCCTGATTCACCTGTAATCAGCACCGTTAAGTCAGAAGGAGCAACACGCCCCAATGTCCGAAACAACACCTGCATGGCAGGGCTTCGCCCGATAATGATGTTCTTTTTTTCTTTTTCAGCGGTTTTTTTCTTCTTTTTAGCTTCTTTTTTAGGTTTTTTACTACTGCCTAACACCCGTTGCGCCAAACGTCGCACTTCATCTAAATCAAACGGTTTCGGAAGGTATTCCATCGCCCCTTTTCGATAGGCTTCCGCTGCATGTCCAAAGGTTGTTTCCGCTGTCAACATAATCACAGGCGCTGTAAACATCCCTGAAGATAATGCCTGAATACCATTGCCATCGGGTAAAAAAACATCCAAAAAAACCAAGTCGATGGCTGGCGATTGCAAGGCTTTGGCATCGGCTAAGCTTCCAGCTTCAAGCACATCAAAACCTTCTTCTTTTAAGACACGTGATAAAATCCAGCGAATACCCGCATCATCATCGACAATCAATGCGTACATACATGCTCCTGATTGCCTTTATAAACGGGTAAATGCATCACAAAGCATGTTTCACCACGCCGTGATTTTATACTGATTCGACCACCATGTTCTTGCATGACACGCTGAACAATCGCCAAACCCAAGCCACTTCCACGTGCTTTACCTGAAACATACGGTTCAAATAAACGGTCTTTTAAATTTTCTGGAATCGATTTTCCATTGCTGCGGATGCACAATTCCAACACCGTGCCATGATGACCTCTTAGTGCCACCAAAGGAGCAACACGGGTTTCCCAAACAATCCGATCAGCTCCCGCTTCCAAGGCATTTTGCCATAAATTTTCAATCGCTTGGCGAAAACGTTCCTTATGCAACAACATATCAGGCACACTGGGATCAAAAACACGTTGCACACACACGTCTTCCGCATTCGCACAAACATCATCAATCATGGCATGAATATTCACCGTTGATTTCGCAATACTGGCATGCGGTACGACTCGTAAAAAAAGATCAATCCGCTGACGAATACGATCCACTTCATCCATAATATGTTGGCTAATTTCTTTGGCTTCACCCTCACTTTGTTCGTGCAATAATTGCGCCGCACCACGCAACGATGCCAAAGGGTTTTTTACTTCATGCGCCATTTCCAAAGCAATACGCGCCACTGCCTCTGCCATTTCATGACGGTGAGCATGTTCTTCCACTTCTGAACGATTGGCTTCAGGAATCAAGGCAATGACCACACCCACTTCATCGTGCCGACATGAAAAATGTAAGGAATACGGTATATGATTTTCACGCCCACAAAAACCATCATCGGCCACTGTTTCACCCAATAATGCCCGTCTTAACATGGCTTCAACTTCAGAAGATGGTTGTATAAATCGAGATAAATGTAGGCCCGATAAGCGTCTCAAGGAGGTGCCTAAATAACTTTGTGCTAATTCATTGGCATGTGTGATATGTCCTGCTTTATCCAACAAAATCACGGCAACAGGCATCATGCCCAACAGTGGAAAACTTACATCTTGCTGTTTTTCATCAAATACTATCAAAGCGATGCCATCACTTCTGTGTCTAAGGATAAAAAATAGGCTTCTGCCACATCCAATTGCTGCTGCCAATCATCCAAACGTTGAAAATAGCCCCGAAAATCTGCGGAATCACGAAAGCCTTTGCTGTACCAAGCCACATGTTTGCGTGCCACTTTGGATGCAAATTTCACACCATGATGCGATGCCAAATGTTGCATATGCTCCAAAACCACATCCCAACGCTCTTGCGCGCTTGGTTTTGCAGGTTTATCTAAACCCATAATGGCCGCATGTACTTCTTGCAATACCCAAGGATTTCCCTGCACTGCTCGCCCAATCATCACACCATCTGCACCTGAAATTCTCAGCATTTCTAAGGCACTTTCGCCATCGACCACATCACCATTACCAATCACTGGAATCGATACAGCATCTTTTGCCAAAGCAATATCTTCCCAATTCGCATGACCATTGAACATTTGCGAGCGTGTTCGCCCATGCACGGTCAACATTTGAATGCCTTCATCTTCGGCAATTTTGGCAATGCGTGCGACATTTTTACTCGGCTCATCCCAGCCCGTTCGGATTTTCAAAGTAACAGGAATATCAATGGCTTCCACGACTGCCCGAATGGTGCGTGCTACCAAAGCTTCATCTTTTAACATCGCCGAACCTGCCACTTGCTTGCAGATTTTTTTCACAGGGCAACCCATGTTAATATCCACAAAATCCGCACCGCGCGATACCGCCCAATGCGCCGCATCGACGACAAATTTAGAATCCGAACCTGCAATTTGAATGGATACTGGTGATTCATCATCATCCAATTCCGCCATACGTTCCGTGCGTTCGCGCCCTTGCTCCACAGCCCGAGATGCAATCATTTCCGTGACTGTTAAACCAATGCCGTAACGCCGACAAATACGTCGAAATGGTAAATCTGTGATGCCCGCCATCGGTGCTAAAACCACAGGTGATGTAATATGATGTGTACCCAATTGAAAACCAGAAAGAACTGCGTGTGCCAAAATGAGACCTCTGCCTAAAAAAGAGGCAATGATATAAAATATCATCGCTTTGTCGAACGGTCACAAATGGAATCACAAAAATGGGGTCAGGCTTTCATAACTTGATAAAGTCTTTATTTACAATCTTTATAAATATCAAGTTATGAAAGCCTGACCCTATATATGAAAGCATCGTCATCCC
>JAUZQL010000328.1 GCA_030950975.1 Mariprofundaceae bacterium
ATCCGAATTCAAAGTGAAGTAGGCTATGGAACACGGTTTATTTTATCCATTCCTGTGAGTATTGCTGTTCAATTCGCTTTAATATTTCGTATGGGAAGCATGCGCTTTGGTATGCTTACACACATCGTAGAACAAGCGATACCTTATAACGCTAAACTTATTCAACGGGGTGCTGATAACAAAGAATTTATTCTTTACGAAAAATACCATGTCCCTTTGGTTGATATGCGTCATGTTTTAGGCAATGTCGCTCCTTCTTCTAATCCTGAAAAGAAAGGCAATATTATCATTGCGGAACATATTGAAGGTTATGTCGGTATTGTTGTCGATGAATTATTGGATGATCTTGAAATCGTTGTTCGCGATCTTGACCCATACATCAAACGCTATAACCCACAAGGTCTTATGGGCAATACCATTGCTCCAGATGGTTCAGTCATCATGCTTTTAGAGCCTTATGGTATTAAAGAAATGGGTCGGACTTCTCCTGATCAAGATATTGAAATGGATGTAAAAGAAAGCGATCAACTTCACTTTAATGTTTTATTAGTAGATGACTCACTGATCGCACGTGAAGTCGAGAAAAATATCTTTGAAAGCATTGGTTTTTCAGTTGATACAGCGATTGATGGCTTGGATGCTTTGGAAAAATTACAAGCCAAAGATTATGCTATGGTTGTCACTGATTTAGAAATGCCACGTTTGGATGGCTTTGGCTTAGTACGCCGTATTCGCAATCAATCACGTTATGAAGATTTGCCATTGATGATTATTTCTACCCGTGAAAGTACAGAAGATCGTATACGTGCACTAGAATCAGGTGCGGATACTTACATGATTAAACAACAGCTCAAAGGTGATCAGATTCTTCAAACTGTAAAAGCACTCATTGGTAGTATCCCTCAACACTAAAGCCTTATGGCTGATGCTTATTTTTAATGTGTTGCATGGAGCGTATGTTCGACTGCTCTTTTCGCCAAGCTGCAATTTTTGCATGGTCACCTGACAGCAATACATGGGGAACGTGTTTTCCCTCAAAAACTTCTGGTCGTGTGTAATGTGGCCAATCCAAAATACCTTCCTCAGTAAATGAATCTAGCACTGCTGATTCAGGAGATCCTAATACACCAGGTAATAAGCGAATCAAGGCATCTAAAACAGATAATGCTGCGGGTTCACCACCTGATAACACATAATCACCGAGCGAAAGCTGCTCATCCACTTCATCGCAAATGCGTTCATCAAAACCCTCATAACGTCCGCAAAGCAAGGTGATATGACGTTTTTCAACATATTCTAAAGCTTTTGATTGATGAAAAGGAACACCTGATGGTGTTAGCATCACAACATAGGTTTGAGGGTCACGTTTACGAGCTTCACGAATAGCTGCGACTACAGGCTCTGCCTTCATGAGCATACCTGGTCCGCCACCATAGGGTTTATCATCAACACGATGGTGTTTATCTTGAGAAAAATCTCGAATTTGAAGACAATCGACCCGTGCTAGACCTGATTCAATGGCTCGTTTGGGAATAGAACATGCCAAGGGCGATGAAAAAAATTCAGGAAATAAGGTTAAGACTTGGGCGTGAAACAAGCGTCCATACCATCAATTAATTGAATATCAATGCGTTTATCATCCAAGTTCAATGCGATAATTGTATCTTCAATAAAAGGTATCATCCAATCACCTTGCTGCGCCATATCAGGCACGCTCTTTACACATAAAATATCTTGTGCGCCATAAGCTTCTAAAGCAGAAACCTTGCCCAAAAGAACATCGCCAGCATAAACATGACAGCCCAGTAAATCTTCCCAAAGATACTCATCATCCTCAACAAGCATTTCATCACGAGATACATAAATATTTTGTTTTTTCAAAGACATGGCTAACTCTAGGGTGTTTACATGTTCCAAATGAACCAGCATACCTTTACCGTGCTGCCAACAACGTTCTACGGTATAAGACTTGGCTGTATCTGGAGATTCCCCAATGAACCAAAAAGAATACCCGGCGATGCCAGAGGCAGGCCGAGTATCAGAATAAATAGAAAACGCCCCTTTCAATCCGTGGGGTGAAAGAACACTACCAACATATAATAAGTCTTTCGACATATCAGTGCTTAAAACCACTTAACCACCGATATGTAATGCTATATTTCAAAATAATTAAGCAGAAGCCTTAGCAATCAAGCTGGCTACACGATCGGAAGGTTGTACGCCTTTATCTGTCCAAGCTTTGATGCTTTCAAGATCCAATTCAATGACTTCTGGTTCTTTACAAGGATCATAATAGCCAACTTTTTCAATAAAAGCACCATCACGACGTTTACGTTCATCCATAACTACAACCGCATAAAAAGGACGCTTCTTACGTCCACCACGTTGCAAGCGAATCACTGCTGCCATATTACCAAACCTCCAAACGTATCTTGCATTTTTCATCTGAAAAAGTACGTACGTCTTATTTTCTCATCATAAATGTGGCGGCGCACTATACACAGCCCACCTTGAAAATCTACATCTTCGGCATACCTGTCATACCACCGCCGAAACCACCCATTTTACCAGCTAATTGAGCCATCATACGCTTGCCTTTACTACCTTTCATCTTTTTCATCATTTTTTGCATTTGGGCAAATTGTTTCAACATTTTATTCAAATCAGGAACAGATGTACCCGAACCCATGGCAATTCTTTTTTTACGACTGCCATTAATCAGCTTGGGATATTGACGCTCTTTAGCTGTCATGGAATAAACCATCGCTTGCATACGCTTCATTGGTTTTTCATCGATGTGAGATAAAGCATCTTTGGGAAGATTCATACCGGGAAGCATTTTTAACATGCCAGCCATGCCGCCAATATTTTGCATCTGACCCAATTGATCCGCAAAATCCATTAAATCAAAGGAACCTTTGTTCATTTTTTTAGTTAAACGATTGGCTGTATCTTCATCCACATTAGCTTGAATTTTTTCTACCAAGCCAACCACATCACCTTGCCCAAGAATACGCCCAGCCATGCGTTGTGGATCAAACAATTCAAATGCGTCAATCTTTTCGCCCGTTCCTACATAACGCACGGGAACACCTGTGCTATAGGCGACAGAAAGTGCCGCGCCACCACGAACATCGGCATCGGTTTTGCTTAAAACACAACCTGATAAATCAACCGTGGCATGAAATTGTTCAGCAATTTGCAAGGCTGTTTGCCCTGTCATCGCATCCAACACCAATAAGCGTTCACTCGCCTGCACAGCATCAGCAACAGACTTAATTTCTTCCATTAAACCATCATCAACGACCTGCCGACCTGCCGTATCTAAAATTAAAACATGATGACCACTGGTTCGTGCTATTTGCAAGGCTGACAAAGCCATCTCTGAAGCACTAGCACCTTCACCTTGAACATAAGGAATATCAACTTGCCCAGCTAAGGTCTGTAATTGTTCACGTGCTGCTGGACGTGTTGCATCCACACTGGTCAAGGCGACTTTTTTACCTTGTGTTGTTAATAAACGTGCCAACTTGCCCGCAGTCGTGGTTTTCCCTGCTCCTTGTAAACCACAGAGTAAAATAATGGATGGAATTTTAGCTAAATCCAAATCACGCCGTTGACCACCCAGTACATCTGCCAACACGTCATGCAGAATTTTTACAATGACCTGCCCAGGATTCAAACTTTTAGCGACATCCTCACCCAATGCTCGTTCACGTGCTTCTTTCAGGACATGTCTGGTTACAGGCAATGCAACGTCCGCTTCTAAAAGTGCCATACGCATATCGCGTAAGGTGGCATCTAAATGGGCTTCTGTAATACGTGTGCTGCCACGCAATTTTTCTGTAATACCACTAATTTTTTCACTTAAACGATCAAACATCATTCACTCCAAACGTAAAAAGGGAAGACGATACGCCCCCCCTTTTCACTCACATACTCATATTCAATTACTTTACAGCAGGTGCCGATTTCACATCTTTTGGTGTTTCAATCGCCAACAATTCCACCTCAAAAATCAATGTAGAATCAGGACCAATAACCTTGCCCGCTCCATTCGCGCCATAAGCCAAGTCTGAAGGGATATAAAATTTAAACTTCGAACCCACTGGCATCAACTGAACGCCTTCTGTCCAACCTTTAATCACACCATTCAAAGGAAAAGAGATGGGCTGACCACGTTTATAGGATGAATCAAATTCAGTACCATCCAACAATGTTCCACGATAATGCACTTTCACTTTATCGGTGGCTTTAGGCTTAACACCATCACCCATCCTTATCACTTCATACTGTAAGCCACTAGCTGTAACAGTCACGCCATCTTTCTTAGCATTTTCAGCCAAGAATTTTTCACCCGCAGCTTTGTTTGCAGCTCCTTTCGCTTTGCGTTCTTCAGCTTGTTTTGCAGCACGTTTCTGGAAAAATACTTGCTTTACTTTCGCTGCTTCTGCGCCATCCAAGCGAGGAGTTTTACCATCCAGTTGTGCATTCAAAGCTTCCATAAATGCATCACGATCAATATCAGTTCCCAATGTTTTCAAAGAATTTCCCACATCTAAACCAATCGCATAACTTAGTTTAGCAGCATCTGATTTCCATGATTCAGTGGTCTTATCTGTTTGTGTGGCTACTTGTTTAGTGGCTTCATGAGAAGCTGTAGCGGTTTCTTTGGCATCATCCTTATCGTTAGAACATGCCGTTGCCAACATGGCAATTGCAACTGCTGCAATCATACTTTTTTTCATTATAGACCCCTGTTTAACATTCAATTTATTCCCACTCTATGGTAGCGGGTGGCTTACCAGAAACATCATACACAACACGGTTAATACCGCATACTTCATTGATAATGCGATTGGATACTTTTCCCAACAAAGCATGTGGAAGTTCCGCCCAATGCGCCGTCATGAAATCTTGTGTTTGAACAGCACGCAATGCAACCACCCATTCATACGTTCGTCCATCACCCATGACACCTACCGACTTCACCGGCAAAAATACCACAAAGGCTTGCGATGTTTTTGCATACCAACCTGATGCACGCAATTCTTCAATAAAAATGGCATCGGCACGGCGTAATAAATCGGCATATTCTTTTTTCACTTCACCCAAAATACGCACACCTAAACCAGGACCAGGGAAAGGATGACGGTACACCATTTCTGGAGCTAAACCCAAAGCTACACCCAGTTCACGCACTTCATCTTTGAATAACTCACGCAATGGTTCAAGCAATTTCAAATGCAAGGTATCGGGCAAACCACCAACATTATGATGACTCTTAATGGTTTTTGCCTTGCCGTTTTTGCCACCCGCAGATTCAATGACATCGGGGTAAATGGTTCCTTGAGCCAGCCACTTGGCTTGTGGTAATTTAGCTGATTCCTGTTGAAAAACTTCTACAAACTCACGACCAATAATTTTACGTTTTTGTTCTGGATCGGTGATACCTTCCAAATGCCCTAAAAACGCCTCAGAAGCATCCACATGAACCACTTTTACACCCAAGTGATCAGAAAAAGTCTTCATCACTTCCGCACCTTCATTCAAACGCAATAAACCATTGTCCACAAACACACAGGTAAGCTGTTCACCAATCGCACGATGCAATAAGGCTGCTGCTACCGATGAATCCACGCCACCTGATAAGCCTAGAATCACGTCCTCATCACCAACCTGTTCACGAATATGAGCGATGGCTTCATCAATATAATTGGGCATGGTCCATGATTCAGAACATCCACAAATGTCATGCAAAAAGCGGCTTAAGATTGCTTTGCCTTGTTTGGTGTGGGTAACTTCGGGGTGAAATTGTAACGCATAAAAATGACGTGTTTCATCTGCCATGCCTGCAATAGGCGTTGAATCATTGCTGCACAAGACACGAAAGCCTTTGGGTAAGGATGTAACTTTATCGCCATGCGACATCCATACATCAAGGATACCATGTTCTTTGTCTTCAATACCTTTCAATAAGGGTGAATCACCATTACTGATAATCTCAGCATAACCAAATTCACGCACATGATCGGTTTCAACACTGCCACCCAATTGTTCAGCCATCGTCTGCATTCCATAACAGATGCCCAATACAGGTACGCCAAGTTCAAACACAACTGACGGTGCTTTGGGTGTTTCATCTTCATAAACAGAACTTGGACCACCTGAAAGAATGATACCTGATGGCGCAAACGCACGAATGGCCGCTTCATCCATATCCCAAGGGTGCAACTCACTAAACACTTTCGATTCACGAACACGCCGCGCAATCAATTGCGTATATTGTGAACCAAAATCAAGAATTAATATTTTATCCATGTTATTCCACCACAAGCCACAAAAACACAGGTCAACATAGAAAAAACTGCGCTCCTGTATCTTTGTGGTAAAATTAAGAGTTTAAACGGTAATTCGGCGCTTCTTCGGTCATGGTAACATCATGCACATGAGATTCACTCAAACCTGCACCTGTAATTTTCACAAATTTGGCACGTTGATGCATGGCTTCAATCGATTCCGCACCGATATAACCCATAGTTGCGCGCAAACCACCTATCAATTGATGTAAAATATCAGCCAATGAACCTTTATAAGCCACGCGACCTTCAATGCCTTCTGGCACAAGTTTCATGGCTTCATCCACATCACCTTGGAAATAGCGATCTTTACTACCTTGTTGCATGGCAGCAATCGAACCCATGCCACGATATGCTTTATAGGTACGACCTTGATACAAAATCTTATCACCCGGTGCTTCATCTGTACCTGCAAACATCGAACCAAACATACAAGTGCTTGCACCTGCTGCCATCGCTTTGGCAAAATCACCTGAAAACTTAATGCCTCCATCAGCAATGATGGGTACACCGAGTTCACGCCCTGCATCAGCACATTGCATCACCGCAGTCAGTTGAGGTACACCCACACCTGCTACAATACGTGTGGTACAAATTGAACCCGGGCCAATGCCCACTTTGACAGCATCTGCACCAGCAGTAATCAAATCACGCACAGCTTCAGGTGTGGCAATATTTCCACCAATGACTTGAATATCATCGCCATATTTTTGTTTAATTTCACGAACCTGATCAATCACACCTTTGGAGTGACCATGGGCTGTATCTACCACCACAGCATCCACACCTTCAGCAAACAAGGCTTCAAAGCGTTGCATTTCTTTAGGTCCGACACCAATCGCCGCAGCCACAAGTAAACGTCCTAAACTATCACGGACTGCATTAGGATGAGCAGATGCTTTTTCAATGTCACGGACTGTTACCATGCCTTGTAAATAGCCATCCGAATCCATCACGGGAAGTTTTTCAATACGATGTTCACAAAATAATGATTTGCACATGTCTAAATGGGTGCTTGGCGCAACAGTGATTAAATCAGCTAATGTCGTCATCATATCGACGACCAGTTTATCCGCATCCGTTTCAAAACGCATATCACGATTGGTAATAATACCGCAAAGTTTATTGGATGCATCCAATACAGGGAAACCTGAAAAACCATGTTCTTTTGCTAGAACTTGTACATCTGCCAAGCTCATATCTTGGGTCACGGTTAAAGGATCTTGAACGACACCCGCTTCATAACGTTTAACCTTACGAACTTCAGCTGCTTGTTGAGCGTGGGTCAAATTTTTGTGAATGACACCTAAACCGCCCTCTTGAGCCAAACAAATCGCAGTCGAAGACTCCGATACTGTATCCATTGCTGCCGATAAGACGGGGATATTCAAACGAATTTTTTTAGTGAGTTGAGCCGATGTATTTACACTTTTCGGTACAACAGAACTCGCCTGCGGTACCAGTAACACATCGTCAAATGTTAAAGCTTCACCAAGAATACGTGAATCCATAGAATCAAACCTCCAAATACAAGGCGCGGCACGCTAACGCAAGAGCCGATGAGCTGAAAGCTCTAAGTTGGGCGTGTGAACGACTGTGTATTAGGCTGACAAATGATGCAAATATTTTTTATCCAATAATAATTCAAAATGCATCCATTCATCATCGACCAAGTTTTCAGAATGAACATGAGCATATTGATGGCACCACGCGATTGTTTTTCCGTCAGAGATATGAACCTTCATACAACAAGATACGTCACCTTGCTGCATCCAAGTTTGAATCAATTGCGTCAATTCGGATAAACCTTGACCCGTCAATGCGGATACAGCCACTCGGCTGCCATCAATACCATCCAGAATATGTGATTGAACATCAGGCACTTGATCCACTTTATTCAAAATTTCAATGATGGGTGGGCAATGATCGCCATCCAACCCTAAATGTCGCAAGGTATCTTCCACTACAGTTTTTTGCATCGGTGATTCAGCATCTGAAATATCACGCACATGTAAAATCAAATCGGCTTCAGTCACTTCTTCCAAGGTGGCACGAAACGCATTGATGAGCTCATGGGGTAAATCTTGCACAAAGCCTACGGTATCGGAGAGCATCAAGCTTTGATGAGAACTTAATTCTAATTTTCTCAGGGTAGGATCGAGTGTGGCAAACAATTGATCTGCGGCATAGACATCCGCTTTCGTTAATCGATTAAACAACGTGGATTTTCCTGCATTGGTATAACCCACCAGTGCGATGGTTGGAATATCATGACGTTGTCGTCCGACACGTTGTGTGGAACGCATACGTTGAACCAGTGCCAGTTCTGCCGCCAGTTTTTTAATGGAATCACGAATCATACGGCGATCCAGTTCAATTTGACGTTCGCCCGGCCCACCTAAGAAACCATGTCCACCACGCTGGCGTTCCAAATGCGTCCAAGAATGCACCAAGCGACCCAGTTGGTAATTCAAACTTGCCAGTTGTACTTGCAAAACACCTTCACGGGTTCGTGCACGTGCACCAAAAATTTCAAGAATCAATCCTGTACGATCCACGACCTTGGCATTGCATGCTGTTTCAATGTTTTTTTGTTGAACAGGGCTTAAATTATGGTCGACAAAAATCACATCCAGCTCTTCTTCTTTAACGATTTCTGCAATAGATTCTAAATGTCCTGAACCCATCAAAGTCGCAGGAATAATTTTACGAATGGATACTTCTTTGGATGCTTTTAATAAACAATCACAAGAAAGCACCAGTTGTTCAAATTCATGCAAACGCGAAGCGCTGGCGTGTTCTCCCCAACGTGCATCGGTGATACGTGGATGGATAGCCATTGCCCATGCGGGTTCTTCTACTGTTTCAATCATGTCCATGTATTCAATGTCTCCAATGTTTCTAACATGTTGGCTTGCACATTTGCAGCATCACCCATGTGTGCATTCGGTGTTTGGTTCTTAAACCATGTCACTTGGCGTTTAGCGTAACGACGTGTGGCTGTTTTCGCATCACGTATCGCATCATCCAATGTGCCTTTATTATCGAGATAATCCAAAAGCTGACGATAACCTACGGCGCGTAAAGCAGGATGAAGTTTAGAAATATGTTGCGCCTTTAACCAAGCGACTTCATCC
>JAUZQL010000329.1 GCA_030950975.1 Mariprofundaceae bacterium
ACATCCGAAAAATATTCAGTATCTATTCAAGCAGACTGGAAAATATCGCAATTAAGTTATGTTTTTAGCCGTATTGCTGCCGATAGCGATCGTTTTACAGGTATCCGTTCCCGTCTTGCGGAAACTGTGGGTTATGGTCGCAATTTGATTCATGATGATGTCATTCATTGGAAGGCTGAGCTTGGTCTGGGTGCACGACAAACCGTTTTTATCGCATTTCCACGTAAAAATGATACAGTAGGACGACTATCCACTGACATTCAATGGATAGTTAGTGATAGCACCTTATTATCACAAGAACTGAATACTGAAGGTGGGAAAGAAGGTTTTGTAAGCCATTCCGTCACTGCTTTACAACAGAAAATAAGCGATGCATTATCCAGTAAAATTTCATTTTCAGCGGAGCATACATCGAAAGTTCCTGTTGGTATTAAAAATATAAATACTGAAACTGCAGTCACCTTGGTTTGGGCTTATTAAACCAGTTGATTCATAGCAGTATCATAAAAAAATATAATGATTTAGAGTACCTAACAAAAAATGAAAAATAGATTTATAAAAACATTGGCTTTCACACTGGTAAGCCTTCTATTACCAGTAAGCATTTCGGCACAACCATTAAATATTGTTGGATCTTCGACCGTTTATCCATTTGCACAACATGTTGCCAATTATTTAACAGCAAAAAGAATCATCGATGCACCTAAATTTAGCGTTACAGGTTCAGGTAAGGGTATTGCATTATTTTGTGCTAGTGATGCACCTTTTTCTCCAGACATTACTAATGCGTCAAGACGGATGAAGAAAAAAGAGCTTAGCAGATGTCATAAGAACGGTGTCAATGTCGCAGAACTCATCATAGGTTATGATGGTATTGTAATCACACAAAGTCTTGAATCGTTGCCTATAACAATCACAAGAAAGGCTTTGTTTTTGGCTCTAGCTAAGCAAGTTCCATCTCAAGATGGATACCATCTTATTGATAATCCATACCATGATTGGCATGAGATTGATCCCAAGATGAAGCATCGAGTGATTCGTATTTATGGGCCACCCAAACATGCTGGAACCAGAGATATAATTGAAGATAAGATTATGGCTGAGATGAGTCAGGAATTACCTGCCTATCAGGGTGAACCATTCCATCAATTGCGTGACGATGGTGTATTTATATCTGATAACGAAAATCATAAAAAAGATGTTTCCTTATTAGAAAATGACCACGATGCCATCGCTATCTTTGGTTACAATAACTATTACACCAATAGAAATAATTTAGCACTTCAAAATATTGACGGTATAGAAGCAAATGCCAAGAATATTTCGTCCATGCGTTATCCTTTATCTCGCCCTTTGTATGTTTATGTCAAACATAGCTACTTAAAAACATCAAAAGATTTGAAACCTTATCTTCGTGGAATGCTCTCAGAAGAAATGATTGGTCCAAAAGGGGAGTGCGTACAAGAAGGTTTGATTCCACTCTCTGCAAGTGTGCATAATGTCTATCGTTTATCGTTTAAATATGATGAAAATCTATCGAATAATAATCTAACCGTACTGCCAAGATAATTTTTCTAAGTTAAATGTTTTGTGTTTCTACCCAACGTTCAAAACTTCCATAAGCACCCATAAAAGAATTGAAAATATCTTGAGGTATTTCACAAATTAAACAACGTTTTGGTGCGACTAATGCGCTATATTCAGGTAAACATAAATGAGGATTTAAATCACTGAACATCTGGCTGCGATGAAGTGTTTTTTTCACTTGCTCATCTTGTATTAGATCAATATTACCATGTAAGATTAAGTAAGCATGCTTGCTACGGAGTATCAGTTCACGACCTTCGTCGATGTCCAAAATTTTTGATTCTTCCGCCACCCAAGCATGATCACCATCGACAATATCAGAAAAAGCAGGATGAATATGGGTCATCGACTGAATAAGCCGTTGCGCCATGATATGCATCAAAATACCGCCCGCATCAGGCGATTGCAACATGAGGGATGAAATGGCTGTATCAGGAAACGCCAATAATAAGGTGTCTTCATCCGCAGTAATGGTGGCCGTTCGAGGTAATTGATAAATACAGGCATATTCACCAAAATAATCACCATCGCTAAGGACTTTAATCTTTAATTCCTTACCATCATCCAAATGAATATAAACACTCATATGACCTTGTAAAATCATATAAAATTGACTGCCAATTTCCCCTTCATGAATCAAAGTTTCACCGTGTTGACAGTTTATCATGTTCGCTTGATGGATAAAATCCAAAGCTTCTTGATCTGAAAGTTGCTCAATCAATGTAAAAACTTTATCGGAATGTTCTTGGGGCGAATCACTCATCACTTCAGCCATTGCCAACATGGATTCGATCTCATCATCTTGTTCATTTTTAAGTTGCTGACAAAGCCTTAAAAGTGATACGGCAAAGCTTGTTCGCCCACAGGTAAACATGCGCCGCCCCAGTTCTAAAGATATACGATAAGCAGTATCCACATCCCCTTGGTTTTGAAATACTTGAATCAAGGGTCGTCCGATATGAATATCTTCAGGGAAAATCCGATAAAGATGGCGGTATGTTTGAAGAAGGTCATGTGCTTGCAAAGTCATGGCGAGAGTGTAGAGGCTTTTTTTTACAAAAAACAGTAGAAATATAGGAACGGATGCAACCAAATATGAACATACACAAAATGCTTCACAAAGTGCTTGCTTGGATGGGCTGTTGGGTTTTCTTGATAAGCATCCTGATATTACCTTGTGTTGCCAATCCAACAAACATTCAAAACATACGACTGGAACAACAACGCATCATGTTTCAACAAGCTCGTGATGCCTTAAAAGTGAAAGATATGTCACGATTGCAACAACTTTCGCATGATCTCGGTGATTATCCCTTAGCACCCTACCTTGATGTCTGGCAAGCTTATGAAAAAATAAAACAAGAACAGGATTATGATGTCTGGCAAATATTGAATAAGCATAAGAATCTGCCTGAAAGTAAATACTTACGCATCGCTTGGATGCAAAGTCTCGCAAAACGTGGGCAATGGCCGCAAGTGGCCGAGCAATTATCCTTATTAGGCAACAAGAAAAAAAGTTTTGCTGATATATCCATTCTTTCGGATTGGTACAATGGTCA
This sequence comes from Mariprofundaceae bacterium, assembly GCA_030950975.1. Taxonomy (GTDB): domain Bacteria; phylum Pseudomonadota; class Zetaproteobacteria; order Mariprofundales; family Mariprofundaceae. The sequence goes on from JAUZQL010000329.1 coordinate 3,147, forward strand.
TCCACAAGCAGCCCTTCAAAGTTTAACCAAGCAATGGCGACAAGCTCAGCCGCTTCCAACAGAAGCACAACAGCTTGTAAAAGCTTGGCATTCAGCAGGGCATCCAAGCCATGATGATGTCTGGGTGCGTGTGCAAACATGGGCTAAACATGGTCAATGGAAAAAACTTCAATCACTCAAACATCATTTGGATGTTCATGAACAAAAATGGTTGGATGTATGGCAACAGGTTAAAAAATCGCCCGAACACAGTTTATTAAGCAGTAAAGTCTATCATATACCCCCTCACATCATGGCATGGGTTGCCAACGATGGTTTGCGTCAATTGGCTCGAGATCAGATTGAACGTGCATGGTTATTGCTAGGGCGTATTGCCCCTCAGCTAAAACCACAAGATGTATCCCATTTGAAACGCTATTTAGCTATACGTGCAGCCAAACAACATCATGCACTGGCTAAAGAATGGTTGTCATCATTGCCTCAATCTATACAAAACAAAGAAACGCGCGCGTGGTTTGTGCGCATGTTATTATTGGATAAACAGTGGAAAAAAGCACTGGATGCGATGCAGTCCATGCCTGAATCCGAGCAAATACAATCCCGTTGGCTTTATTGGCAAGGCTATGTCTTGGAACAACTACACCAAGCAAAAACAGCCAAGTTACTGTTTCAACAAGCAGCCTTAGAACGTGGTTATTATAGTTTTTTAAGTGCCAATCACTTGCATCAAGCTTATCAAATGGGTGCAAAATCTATGCCTGATATGGATATGACATGGCTATTGAATAAACAAGCTATTCAACGCGCCCATGAATGGCGTTACTGGGGAGAACATTCAAAAGCAGATGCGGAATGGAATGCAGCCTTAAAAGGTGCTTCTAAACACCATTGGGCAGAAGCCATGCAGTTAGCCATGCAATGGGGGTGGTATGAACAAGTCATTCGTGCAGCCAGTAAATCAGGACAATGGGATATGTTAGATGCCCGTTTCCCATTGGGTTATGAGGCAGAAGTAATCAAGTCAGCGAGTAAGACTAAACTGAAACCATCGATGATTTGGAGTATTATTCGGCAAGAATCAGCCTTTAATCCCAATGCTAAATCACGAACAGGTGCGAGCGGACTGATGCAATTGATGCCTGCAACCGCCAAAGATGTGGTGAAAAAACATCGTATTCAATATCGACACGGTTTAGATTTATCACGACCCAAACATAATATTGAATTGGGTAGCCTCTATATTGCCGATATGTTGAAGCGATTTAATGGACAACAAGCCCTTGCCATTGCAGCTTATAATGCTGGTCCTAACCGAGTTGCTAACTGGAAGGAATCCATGCCAATGACGCAAGAAGCCTTATGGGTGGAGCTGATTCCATTCAATGAAACAAGGCGTTATGTGCAACATGTCTTGGCATTTATGGTGGTTTATGATTGGTTGCAACAGCAGCAAGCCACTTAAATCACTGACCTTGCGCACATCATCATACTTGAATGACGATAGTGTCCTATTAGGAGTAATGTTTGACCCGAGATTTTGCCCAAGCTATTTGCGACCATAAGCCTAAACATTCACCCAAAAATTCACCTAATTTTCCCCATTGGAAAAGCCTGCATTTCCGTATTTTGGGGCTAGTGTTATTGATGCTTGTCATAGTCACCTATGCACTGATAGGCGATGATCAACAACACAAGGTAAGTTTGCATGAAGAATGGTTGCCTGCCACGGATTTTACTTCAAGCACAACAAAGCCAGCTACGACCATAACAAAGAAAATTCGTCTAAAAGCAGGGGATTCTGCCCTTGTTGCCTTAAAAAAACTTGGTTTATCGTATCAAGATGTCATGGATATGAGTAAAGCAAGTCAAACCATCTACTCACTCACACATGTCAAAGCTGGGCAGCGTTTTGAACGGATTCAAAACCAACACAATGATGATGTTTGGTATGATGTGGATAGCAAACAGCGTTTACACTTCAAAAAACATGATAACATCTGGCTGGCTAATATGGAGCTTCGCCCCGTATGGCATCGTCAGCATTACGCCGAAGTCACCATTCATGATAGTTTGTTTTTAGATGCTCACCGAGCAGATATTGATAGTCGCACCATCATGAATTTAATTGATATGTTTGCTTGGGATATTGATTTTGCCCGTGAATTACGCCGTGGTGATCATTTTCGTATCTTGTATGACAGTGATGAAAATAGCGAAGGCAAACAAATTGGTAGTACGATTTTAGCCGCTGAATTTGTCAATCAAGGAAGAATCTATTCGGCCATGCGTTATGCGCTTGCCAATGGTAAAACTGATTATTATTCGTTTGATGGTAAAAGTTTACGCAAAACCTATTTGAAAGCACCTGTAAAATTTTCACGCATTTCTTCACGTTTCACGACTGCACGTAAACATCCTATTTTGGGTTATACGCGCGCACATAAAGGCGTGGATTATGCTGCGCCTATGGGCACACCTATTCATGCCATTGGTGATGGTCGGATAACCTTTGCAGCTTGGAATCGGGGTTATGGGCGTTTGGTAAAGATTCGTCATACCAATCGAAATCATTCCACCCGTTATGGTCATATGTCTAAATTTGGGCGTGGTATTCACCGTGGTGTCTGGGTGAAACAAGGGCGAATTATTGGTTATGTTGGCATGTCAGGCTTGGCAACAGGGCCTCATTTACACTTTGAATTTCGGGTGCGTGGGCGAGCTATAAACCCATTAAGTGTAAAACATACACCCGCTAAACCTGTACCCAAATCAGATATAAATCAGTTCAAAATAAGTGTCGAACAGATGAAAAAAACCATGATAAATGCTGTCGAAAAACAGCGTTGGGGTTGATATGACAACAAACAAACAACAATGGCTGACGCAAGCCGAAAAAGTCTTTGAGATTGAAATCAATGCCCTTCGAGCGCAACAAGGTTGCCTGAATGACGATTTTACCCAAGCCGTTGCTTGTATTTTGGGTTTACAAGGGCGTTTGGTGGTTTTGGGTATGGGGAAATCGGG
>JAUZQL010000033.1 GCA_030950975.1 Mariprofundaceae bacterium
CACCTGCATTTCAATAATATAGGATTTCCCTAATTCATCCTCGGCCTTCACATCAAGATAGGTGTCTTTCATACCTTTTATTTTGGGTGCAAGGTAAGGATCAAGAATCTCAACCGAAGCAATACGATGGGGTGATTGCAGATTTAAAATGGCATTCAGAAAACTGATTAAAATATCACTGCTTTCTGCTGAACCAAAAATACGTTTAAATGCAAAATCTGTTTTCGGGTTTAAAAAGCGCATATTAGTCTCCTAATGGGGTAAGCTAACTTAAAACAAAAAAAGCTTAGTGCTTAACTGGGTAAAGCCAAGCCCATCAACCATGTTGTTCCACCCATCACCACAGGGCCAATGATGGCTTGCAACCAGCCCATCATCATCAAAACCACGATAATAATAAAACCATACGGTTCTAGGCGAGATAATTGATAAGAAAGGGTTCCAGGTAAAAGTCCTGTCGCTACACGTCCGCCATCCAACGGTGGTAAAGGAATCAAATTAAACACCAACAATACCAAGTTAATCATAATGGATGCCTGACACATCAGTGCCAAAGGTTGGATAAACCAAAGCATGGACGAAGGTAATTGCACCGCCAGCATCAACAGCAAGGTGGAGAGTAAAGCTAAAATAAGGTTGGTAATCGGACCAGCCAACGCCACCCAGACCATATCACGCTTGGGGTGGCGCAGTTTTCGCCAATTGATCGGTACGGGCTTGGCATAACCAAAAAGAAACGGTGATTGCATCACCAGCAGTAAAACAGGAATCAATACGGTACCGATGGGATCAATATGTTTGATGGGGTTTAAGGTTAGCCTCCCTAACCAATCAGCTGTGTCATCACCCAATTTATACGCAACCCACCCGTGTGCGACTTCATGCAAAACAATGGCCATCAGAACGGGTAATGCCCAAATACTGATGCCTTGCATGATGGCGTTAATATCAATATTCATGCTTGCTTATGACCTAGAGTATATTGGGCGTTGAAAAACATCATTTTTATCATGCCGATAGCCTAGCCGCTTATGATTTCAGTACAATCTCACGCCTTTGCATAGCGAACAAACCATTTGGGCATGACGCTTTTTTTCATCAAAGTGCGTAACTGGTTTTCATACGATGACAGTTTTTAGATATTCACGGGTTAAAAGTGTAGTTTTTGAGATGTAGATAACAATAGAGGTTTTGATATGAGCAATACTCAAACTACCGAACACAAAAAACGGCAAATTATTGTCGGAATCACAGGTGCATCGGGCGCTGCTTATGGTTTGCGTTTGATTGAAAAATTGGTGGCAGCCGATGTCATGGTGCATGTTTTGTTATCCGATGCTGCAAGGGTCGTACTCAAACAAGAATGTGATTTATGTTTGCCTGAAGACCAACAAGGAACGGTTGAGACATTGGCACAGGCGATTGGCTGTACGTCGGATAATTTGCGCAGTTATGGTACATTAGATTGGTTTTCACCTGCGGCATCAGGTTCGAGTGGTATTGAACAAATGGTGGTCATACCTTGTTCAATGGGTACTTTGGCAAGCATTGCGCATGGCATGTCCAATCATTTATTGGAGCGTGCTGCGGATGTGATGTTAAAAGAACGCAAACAGTTGATTCTTATGCCGCGTGAAACACCATTGTCGGCGATTCATTTGGAACATATGCTTAAACTGGCTCGTTTGGGCGTGGATATTATCCCTGCGATGCCCGGTTTTTATCATCGTCCAACAACACTGGATGAACTGATTGATTTTATGGTATCACGGGTGTTGGATCATTTAAAAGTAGATAATAAAATTGCCCAACGATGGGGCATGGGAGAGTAAATCATGGCATCAAATCAAGTTTTGGATGACATTTCAGAAAAAATAGCGGGCGGCTTACGTCTTTTAGGTGGGGCGAAGGGTGAAGTGGAATCTCAAGTGCGCAGTATTGTTGAAACAGCCTTGCAACAATTTGATGTGGTGACCGATGAACGTATGCAAGTGCAAGAAGCCATGTTGAAAAAATCACGTGATGATATGCAAGCCTTGAATGAACGTGTGGATGCACTGGAAGCCCAGATTAAAGCCTTAGAAACACACGAATAACGATGTTATCAAGGTTGCCATCGGCGGCATTGCGAGGTTTGGATGCGGAACCTGTCGATGTTGAAGTGGATTTATCGCGCGGTTTACCCTGTTGGAGCATGGTGGGTTTAGCTGATGCATCGGTGCGTGAAGCCAAAGAACGGGTGCGTTCGGCATTATTAAACAGCAACTTTGATTTTCCTTTGGCACATATTACCGTCAATTTATCGCCAGCAGATCAACGTAAAGAAGGTTCTTATTTTGATTTACCCGTTGCGATGGGTTTATTGCTGGCATCGGGGCAAATTGTACCTGATCAAGATAGACAAGCGGCTATGCCCATGTTGTTGGGTGAATTGGCGTTGGATGGGCGATTAAATCCTGTGACAGGCATCTTGCCCTTGGTGTTATTTGCGCAACAACAAGGGTTTACATCGGTGGTTGTGCCACAAGAGAATGCCAAAGAAGCCGCTTTGGTGGAGGGCTTGGATATTTTGCCTGCGGCTTCATTATTAAGTGTCGCTCAACATATCACTGCTTATGCGAGCTTAACGCCGTATGTTTTAGAAACCTTAGACGATGCAGACCTTATGGAAAAACATCTGGATTTAGCCGATGTGCGTGGTCAAGAACAAGCCAAACGTGCCTTAGAAATTGCTGCGGCAGGTGGACATAATGTATTGATGAGTGGCTCCCCCGGTGTAGGGAAAAGCATGTTGGCAGCACGATTACCTGGTATTCTACCACCGTTAACGATGTCGCAACGCTTAGAAGTCGCACGCATTTATTCCATTGCCAATAATCAAACACGTTCGCCTTTATCGAATCAACCACCCTTTCGATCACCGCATCATACATCCTCGGATGTGGCTTTGATTGGTGGGGGTTCGCGCCCGAAACCCGGAGAAATATCGCTGGCTCATACTGGTGTTTTATTTTTGGATGAATTGCCCGAGTTTAAGCGACCAGCTTTGGAAGTATTGCGGCAACCCTTGGAAACAGGTGAAGTACATATTGCACGTGCCACTGAAACCTTAACTTTTCCAGCTCGTTTTTCTTTGATTGCAGCATTTAACCCATGTCCGTGTGGTTTTTTAGGACACCCCATCAAAGCCTGTCGTTGCAGTGATATGCAAGTGCGCCGCTATCGAGAACGCATGTCAGGGCCTTTGTTGGATCGTTTTGATTTGCGCATTCATGTACCCCCTGTCGAACAAGAAAAACTTACACAATTACCCGCAGGCGAATCATCGAAAGATGTGGCTGAACGTGTATTGGCGGCACGCACGATTCAATATCAGCGGCAAGGTGAAGGGGTGAGCAATGCCATATTATCGGTTCGTATGTTGGAACGTCTGTGCAAACTTGATGCGGAAGGGCAGAAACTTTTGAATATGGCGATGACTCGCTTTGCTCTATCGGCACGTGCGTATCATCGAATTTTGAAAGTGGCGCGAACGATTGCGGATTTGGCTGCCGAAACATCGATATCGAGTGCGCATATTGCAGAAGCATTGCAATACCGTGGTGATGATGAATTTTAGTTCACCAGTCTTATGTATGCCGTACTTCCTAAACAGTGTACATGTTGAATCATTGCCTTGGATTTAAGCGATAAGCGAAAGATGTTTCACCACAGCGATTTCATCGCAGGCACTGAATTTGTCGCAATGAATACAAACCGTCCAAATCTTGTGCGGTAGTGTTTCTTTTAAGACTACAGCATAACCCATACGAAGAAAAAATTGATCCACATAGGTCAAAGCAAAGACTTGATCGACACCCAGTTGTATGGCTTTTTTTTCACATTCTTCTAGCAAATAAAGTCCGATTTTCATGCCTTGATAATCAGGGTTGACGACCAAAGAACGTATTTCTGCAATATGTGAGGCATAGACATGCAAAGCAACCGTACCCACCACGATACCGTTATATTCAGCCACAATAAATTCTTGCAAATGTTGAAATACATCATCTTTACTGCGTTGTAAGACTATTTTTTTCTGTGCATAAGGTGTCAACAAGGCTTCAATCCCATCGACATCACAGACTTTGGCGGCTCGAGTCGTTATTTGAGAAGACACATCTGACCTTGTTGTATGCTGCTTGCTTTATGAAGCATTTGTTGCGCATGTTCCAAACTTTCATTGTTCACACCACCCAACATGCGCGCTAACTCTGCGGGGCGTTCATGCTCTTGCATGCAAGCAAGGTCTGTAATGGTGCGCCCATCACGTTCAGCTTTTAAGATACTGATTTGATGCTGCGCACAAGCGGCCACTTGTGGCAAATGAGAGATAACAAACACTTGTTTATTTGCACCCATGCGTGTCAAAAGTTCACCCACACACCAAGCTGTTTCACCGCCGACACCGACATCAACCTCATCAAATACCGCCGTTTGCGGCGATAAATCAAAAGTTCCACTGGCTTTAAGTGCCAAGGCGAAGCGAGATAACTCACCGCCAGATGCCACATCGGCTAACTTGCGAAAAGGTTCACCAGGGTTGCTGGAAACCAATAAATCCAACATATCCCAACCATGTTGCTGCCATGCTTTGTGATTGTCTTGTTGTGCATGAAGTTGAATATCCAAACGCATGCCCTGCATACCCAAGCGATCCAAATAGGGGCGTAAATCGTGTTGAAGTTGTTGCCCTGCTTTGATGCGCGCTTGATGTAAGGCGGTTGCCGCTTGTTGATAAGCTGATTTTGCATCCGCGAATGCTTTGTTTAGACGTGATTCATCCCATTCAGCGGTATCCAAATGATCCAAGCGTTGTTGCCATTGTTCCATCAAGTCGATTAAGCCTTGTTCATCACATTGATGACGTGACATGGATTCACGCAATATCGCCAATTGATGATCTGCTTCTTGCAAGGATTCCATATCCAATGCGAGCTCTTGAGCATCCTGTAAATGGGGAGAAACCTCGCCCAATAAAGCATCCACTTGTTCCAATAAGGTCACAGATTCTGCTAAACCATCATGATAATCGGATAGACCTTGAATCTCATGCAAGGCTTGAGATAATAAAGAACGTACAGTGGTTTCACCATCATCCAAAAGCTGTGCAGCTTGCGCCCCTGCATGTTGAATTTGGGCAATATGTTGCCCTGCTTCGACCTCTTTACTCAAGGCATCATGCAAACCATCCTGCAAATTTAGCCCTTGAAGTCGTGTGAGTTCGCTACGCATCCAATCTGCTTGAGCTTGGCTTTCCCCTTGTTCAGCAAGGAATGACTGCAAGGCTTGTTCTGCGTGCTTGAGTTGTTTGAAGCTTGTTGCGGTATTTTCTAATAATTTAGATTTTACGCGAGCGTCCAACCATTGGCGTTGGGTGGTGTCCTTCATCAAGCTTTGATGTTCATGTTGGGCATGAATATCCAAACAAAGCTGTCCAATCTGTTGCAATATTTTCAACGGAACAGGTGTGCCATTCAACCATGCACGCGAACGCCCATCTTTTCCCACGATGCGACGTAAAATGAACGGCTCAGATGATTCCAAGCCTTGTTCCGTCAACAACTCTAATAAAGCGGGATGATCATCTTCAATGACGGCTGTGAGTTCGGCTGCTTTTGCACCATGACGCACCCAATCTGCATGGGTTCTAGCACCAAAGGCTGCGGAAAGTGCGTTTACCAAAATTGATTTGCCTGCGCCTGTCTCACCTGTAAACACAGTCATGCCAGATGAAAACTGAAGCTGAACATGCTCCATAAGACCAAATTCACGAATATCGAGTTCTGTTAACATGCTGAAATCATCCTTACGCTTGATTGCTGTTCAGTCACAAAGAACCAACAGTTAATGTTCATGACCTGCCCAATGTAATTTACTGCGTAATGTATTAAAATAATGCCGTTCAGGTAGATAAATCAAGCTAACTTCCCCTGCTTTTTTCACTTTAACCGCATCACCTTCGGATAAAATAAACGATTCTTGTCCGTCTAAATTAAGTACGGAAGGATTGGGGCTACTCAATAACTGTAGGGTAATAATTTCGTTGGCAGGAATCAGCACAGGTCGATTGGATAAGGTATGTGGACACAGTGGCACAACACTAATCGCTTCGACTTCAGGGTGAACAATCGGACCACCTGCTGATAAGGCATAGGCTGTTGAGCCTGCGGGTGTTGCCAAGACCACCCCATCCGCATGCAAACGAAACATCGATTGATCACCGTAAATGACTTCAAATTCAATCGGACGAGGATGGGCATAGCGCTGTAATACCACATCATTCATCGCAATATCTTCTTTTAAACATTGTCCATCACGCCAGCAAGAAGCATGTAAACCAAAATGATGTTTGGTTTTGTAATGCCCTGCCAACACCGATTCAACCACATCGAACATGCTGCCGACAGGTGTATCAGTTAAAAATCCCAAACGCCCAAGGTTGATGCCTAAAATAGGGACATTGGAGTTCATGAAATGACGTGCTGCATGCAATAAGGTGCCATCACCACCCAACACAATCAGTAAATCCACACGCTTTGCCATACTTTGTAAGGATGCTGTTTCATGGACTTTTGATGCTTGAGTTGCATCGCACAAAACATCACAGCCATGTGCCACCAAGGATGTTGCCAATTCGTTGGCTAAGGTTTTAGCACGTGCCGCTTGCGGGCGGATGCTGATACCTACGGTTTTGATGGGGCTCATTGCGGTTTCTGATGCCATTCTTTGGGTTGCATGTGGCATTGAAAACATTGATCAGCACGGCTATGCCCTTTGGGTTGAGGTTTGATGCCATCCACGCCATGACACGCCATACATTCTGCTCTGGAATTTGCGTGTAAATGTATGGCATCAGAAGGCACATTCTTGGTGGTGCGATCGCTTGTTCCTAAAACCAAGACTAAAATAACCACAGCCACAACAGCTAAAAAAATAAAATCACGCTTTCCAAGTTGCCATTTTTCTTTTACATCTAAATCACTCATTCCAACCTCACTTCACTGATTATTCATGGCGCAAGCTTATACTTGATGGTCGCACACTGTCATGATGATAAAAACACTCAATTTCAAAGTGTGTTAGTATCATCAAGATTCGATATATTTCGCAAAAATCAAGGAGATTGATATGAAAATTTTACAAGATGCTAAATTAACAGCCATCGCAGGCTTTGTCTTAGCAGCCATAATTGTTGCGATTGCGGCTGCCACAGGCGGCACAATTCCGACATTATTTGATGGCGCACGCTGGTTGCATGTTCTTTCAGGTATTTTATGGATTGGCTTGCTTTATTATTTCAACTTTGTGCAAGTGCCTGCTATGGGTGGTTTTTCTGCGGATAGTAAAGGTGAACTGTTCAAAGAAGGAAGTATTGTACGTCG
>JAUZQL010000330.1 GCA_030950975.1 Mariprofundaceae bacterium
GCTACTGCCTTTGATCTTGCTAAAGATATTGGTGAAGGTTTAGCGCGCGCAGTGATTGCTGTGAAAGTGAATGATCAACTATGTGATTTGTCGGCTGTTTTATCAGATGGCGATAGGGTTTCTCTGTTGACTGAAAAATCACCAGAAGGCTTAGACATTATTCGTCATTCCACATCCCATTTGATGGCGATGGCAGTGCAAGAAGTCTTTCCAAGCGCACAAGTAACGATTGGTCCCGTGATTGATGATGGTTTTTATTATGATTTTGCCTTTGAACGTGCCTTTACCCCGGAAGATTTGAAAATAATCGAAAAGAAAATGAAAGAAATTGCACGTCGTAAATTGCCGATTGTACGTGAAGAATGGGTGCGTGATGATGCGATTGAACACTTTGAAAATTTGGGTGAGAAATATAAAGCATTATTGATTGCACGTATCCCTGAAGACGAAACGGTGAGCCTTTATAAACAAGGCGAATGGTCTGATTTATGTCGTGGCCCCCATGTTCCCAATACCTCAAAACTCAAGCATTTTAAGTTGATGAAAGTATCGGGGGCATATTGGGAAGGCGATGCCAAAAATGAACAGTTACATCGTATTTATGGCACTGCATGGGCTTCTAAAGATGATTTAAAAGCGTATTTATTTCGTTTAGAAGAAGCTGAAAAACGTGATCATCGTAAGCTTGCCAAAACATTAGACTTGTTTCATTTGCAAGATGAAGCGCCGGGGATGATTTTTTGGCACCCGAAGGGTTGGGCAGTTTGGCAAGTGGTCGAAAATGAAATTCGTTCGGTGATGCAGAATCATGGTTATCAGGAAATAAAAACCCCGCAGGTGGTTGATCGTAAGTTGTGGGAAAAATCGGGACATTGGGAAAAGTTCCGTGATGATATGTTTACCACCAACACCGAAAACCGTGATTATGCGATTAAACCGATGAACTGCCCTTGCCATGTGCAAGTGTATAACCAAGCTTTGCATTCCTATCGTGATTTGCCACTGCGTTTGGCAGAATTTGGATCGTGTCATCGCAATGAACCTTCGGGAACCTTGCATGGTTTGATGCGTTTGCGGAATTTTGTGCAAGATGATGCGCATATTTTTTGTACTGAAAATCAGATTCAAGATGAAGTGAGTGATTTTATCGATTTGGTATTTGAAACGTATAAAAAATTTGGTTTTGAAGAAGTGATTATCTTTTTATCTGACCGCCCAGAACAACGTGTGGGTACGGATGAACAATGGGATAAAGGCGAAGCTTCATTGCATGAAGCTCTGAAATCAAAAGGGCTTGAATATGGTTTGAATCCTGGAGAAGGTGCGTTTTACGGGCCTAAAATTGAATTTTCTTTGAAGGATTGTTTGGGACGTGTGTGGCAATGCGGTACGATTCAAGTGGACTTCTCAATGCCTGGTCGTTTGGGTGCGGAATATGTTGATCAAGATAACAGTAAGAAAACGCCAGTGATGCTGCATCGGGCGATTTTGGGTTCTTTGGAACGATTTATTGGTATTTTGATTGAAGAGTATGAAGGTAAGTTCCCCGTTTGGCTGGCACCCGTGCAAGCGATGGTGTGTAATATCTCTGATTCACAATCAGAATATGTGCAAGAAGTGGTGCAAAAAATGTGTGATGCAGGGCTTCGTGTAGAATCGGACTTGCGAAATGAGAAAGTCGGCTATAAAGTGCGCACCCACACGTTGGATCGCGTGCCTTATATTTTGGTTGCTGGTGATCGTGAACAGGATGAGAAAACAATTTCTGTCCGAACGAGAAGTGGTGATAATTTAGGTGTCAAGACAGTGGATGCATGGATTGAAACAATGAAACTCATGCAAAAAGAATACAAGTAAGACCAGTAGGGGGCTTTCATCGCTAAGAAAGAGCTAGCAGTTAATTATGATATTGAGGCACCAGAAGTGCGTGTCATTGGTCATGATGGAGAGCAAATTGGTGTTTTAAAGCGTTTGGCTGCTATCGCCAAAGCAGAATCCGTAGGGCTTGATTTAATTATGATGTCACCCAATGCTCGACCACCTGTATGTAAGGTGATGGACTATGGGAAATATAAGTACGATCAAAGTAAAAAAGCCAATGAAGCCAAGAAAAAGCAACATGTGATTCAGGTCAAAGAAGTCAAGGTTCGCGCAAGTACCGAACAAAATGATTTGGAATTGAAAATCCGCAATGCTCGGAAGTTCTTGAAATCTGGTAATAAAGTTAAAGTTTCCTTACGTTTCCGTGGTCGTGAAATGGCTTATGTGGGACGTGGTAGAGAGCAATTGGAACATATTGCTGAGGAAGTAAAGGATTTGGGTAAGCCTGATAAAATGCCCAATATGGAAGGTCGACAGATGATTATGATCATCAGTCCCTTGAAGAAATAGAGGTTGGTGATTTATGCCTAAGATGAAAACAAACAGTGGTGCTGCAAAACGTTTCTCAAAAACGGGTAGTGGTAAATGGAAGCGTAATAAAGCGAACGCTCAACATATTTTGACAAAAAAATCTCCGAAGCGTATTCGTGGTTTTCGTGGAACAACACTTGTTGCCACATCAGATGTCAAATCTTTGGAACGTTTAATTCCAGGTCGCTAATTCGTAGTTATTGGTTTAGGAGAGAAAAATGCCTCGCGTAAAATCAGGTGTTCAGGCGCATGCTCGCCACAAGAAAGTTATTAAAGCGGCTAAAGGTTATTATGGTCGTCGTAAAAATTGTTTCCGCGTCGCTACGCAAGCCGTTGATAAAGCGGGTCAGTATGCGTACCGAGATCGCAAAAATAAGAAGCGTACATTTCGTGCTTTATGGATTGCTCGCATCAATGCTGCTGCACGCTTGAATGATTTAAGCTATTCAAAATTCATGCACGGTTTGATGCAAGCAGGTATTGCCTTGGATCGTAAAGTATTGGCAGATATTGCAGTTCGTGATGCTGATGCGTTTGCTAAATTAGCTGAAACAGCGAAAGAAAACATTCAATAAGTGATTCATCATCGACTTTCGTCGATATGATTTTTATTTATGGCAGGGCTACTTTAGCTCTGCCATTTTTGTTTTCTTTGGAAAAAGTTGGCATTTAATGGATGTTGACATGAATGGTGAAAAAACAAGTATGTATTGCGGAGACATGAAAAGTATGCAGGTGATGTTTTTTTTGTGCCTTTGTGGTTTATAGAGGTTAATCATGAGTGAGTTGGATGCGTTAAAAGTGGCATTGCAAACCTTACAAGATAAAGCATTGGATGAGTTTTCTAAAGCTGAATCATTGCAAGCATTGCAAGCGTTGCGTGTAGCCTATTTGGGTAAGAAAGGTGAGTTAACCAGCGTGTTGAAAGGCGTGGGGAAGTTGCCGCCTAAAGAACGCCCTGTGATTG
>JAUZQL010000331.1 GCA_030950975.1 Mariprofundaceae bacterium
TAAGGGCTTTGACTTGCTCATTTTTATAGCTCATCAAGGGATGCGTTTTGTTCGGGACTTGAACTGGTGAAAAAGGAATCGCATCATAGAGAAAAGGCGTTTCATGTTGCTCAAAAAGATGATTGACGGCGGAAATCATGGCAGGGGTCGAACGCCAGTTACTTGCAAGGGTATAATGCTCATCGGCATGTTCTTTGGCTTGCATATAGGTGAAAATATCACCCCCACGAAAACTATAAATGGCTTGTTTTGGGTCGCCAATCATGATGAAGGTTTGTTTGGTTTCTTGTCCTTCCTGTGCTTCTTTGGATGGGTATACATGACGAAAGATGTCATATTGAATGCTGTCTGTATCTTGAAACTCATCAATCATAGCAATGGGGAAACGCTGACGAATAGCTTCAACCAATGTCCTATTGCTTGATATGGCACGCTGTAAATGAACCAGTTGGTCATTAAACGAAAGTTGCCCTAATTGTTGTTTGATTTGGGAAACTTTGTCATCGGCGTAACGATGGGCTTCGGCAAGCAATGAGGCTTTTAAAGTTTTAAGCAATGTGATGATTTGATTCAGAACTTCATCCGTGCGAACAAAAAACAAAGCATCAATATCTTTTTCATCGTAGCCTTTTTTAAGTCGCTTGGATAACTCGCTCAAGCGTAATGCCTCTAATGCTTCGGGAATATGCTTGATATCAGGAGCTGAAAAATAGTCATCCAATGTTGCGCATACATTTGGAATATTGGCTTTTTTATAGATTGCTTTCCGTTGTGTTAAAACACCCGATAATAAAATCGTTTCAATTTTTGGGCGTTCTTGCTGCCAAAGTGTTCCTAAATCCTGCATGGATGTGTTTAGACTTTGGGTAAGCTCTTTTAAGTTCACCGTTGTATCAGGGCGCAATGTGACGCTGGGCTGTCTTAAACCTTGTTCTAAACTGATTAAGCTCTCAAGCGAAGCAAAGGATCTTTGAAACAAAGCAAATTCGTGTTGATTTAAGTCTGCAATTTGATTGCGCCACCAATCTTTGAGGGCTTCTTCCCATAAAGTGCTGTCATCGGTCAACATCTCAACATCAAAGGCTTGCCCTGAATGAAAGGCATGTTCGGTCAACATCTTTTGGCAAAATGCATGAATGGTGTAAATCGCTGCGACATCCATACTGGTAATGGCGACTTTTAAGCGATGTTGGGCGTGTTGAATATCATCTTGGCTGCTCTGTTTGTGCCAAAGTTTAAGTAATTCATCCTCGCAATCATCAGGTATATTGGCTTCTAAATGCTTCAATGCCGCATGAATACGTTGACGAATACGCCCTCTCAATTCTTCAGTGGCGGCATTGGTAAAGGTAACTACCAAGATTTCTTCGGTGCGTTTGCCTTGCAAAATCATGCGTAAATAAAGATTGCCAATGGCAAATGTTTTGCCAGTTCCTGCGCTGGCTTCAATCAATTTAATGCCTTGCATGGTCATGGATAAGGTGGTGTTCGGATCTAAAATAATGGGGTTCATGACTTGTCTCCCTCTACAAGATTTTTGATGGGTGCGTAAAAGGTTTTAGCCCAATCTTCAAATGCTTGACTCTCAATGGGTGATTCCTCGACATCACGCATGATTAATTTCACATAGGCATCATCTTTATCTCCGGGGATAGAGATATGATTGTAAGAAGTGCCGTTCCATTGGCTTTGAACATTCTTGCGTTCAAAAACATAAGCATAACTTGCACCTTCAAAGATAGGTAAGGGTTGCTGCATGCCTTTTAGGTAGGCATCCATATAGACGTGTAAATGTGCTTTTGCTGTGTCTGAATCAATCCATTCAAATCGCATACTTTTATCGCTGCATTGCAAATGACTACATTCATTTTTTTGCAATATCTCGGCACTGCACAATGCCAAATGTTCTAAGTAACAGCTTAAAACATACTTGCCTTTGAGTTTGGAGGGTGTGGCATGTAACAAACCTAATTTGGGCATATAATGACGAACTTGCCCTGTGAGATGCAGCGGTTTTTCATCACACGAAACAATCAGGTCAATCCATTGGGTTTGATTTTCTTTGCCGTGATAGTTTTCAAGTTGCATACATACAGATTCAACAGCGGTTTGTTGGGCGTTGAGTTCAGCCTGACCCGCCATGCCATGCGGTAATAAACCTTCGGCTTTGAAACGAGCTTGATTCAACGATTGCTTTTGCAAATAACTATCCAATAAACGTTTCTTAATCATCCAAGCTTCTAAATGATTGAGTGCAAACGGTTCATCATCGCACGACTCATCCTCATCATGAATATACATATCCAGACGGTGATTGATAAAAAACTTCACAGGATGTTTTACAAATTGAATCAAGTGTTCCAAACTTAGATGGTCGATGTCTAAAGCAGGCAATTTATCGCTTCCCCATGCGATGGACGGGGTGGGTTTAGCTTGTTTCAATGTGTTGGCAATCGTACACCAGTAAGCATCATGAGCGTGTTGCTTGGTGAAGTTATCGGCTGAAAAGGCTTGCATGGGATGAACGATTTCTTCAACAGCATCATCACCATAGGTGTTACGAAGTTCATCACATAATTCACTGACCAAAACAGAAGGTTGGCAAACACTGTTATCTCGAATGCTGCGACCGACATAACTAATATAGAGGTTTTCACGGCAACATAACACGGTTTCCAACATCAAATAACGATCTTGTTCACCTTTGATGGGATCGCCTGCACGCCATTGTTGTGCCATGTTATCAAATTCTAAGGGGTGTTCACGGCGTGGAAAAGCCGCATCCGACATGCCAATCAACGCAATCATTTTGAACGGCACACTGCGCATGGGTCGCATACCACAAATATTCACGCCACCTGAAAAATATCGGTTGGGAACATCCGATTCACCCAGTCGTTGCTGTAAACAATGCACCAGTAAAGCATGGCTAATAAGCTCATCATCATGGGCGTTGCTTACCCAGCTTTCCAACACATCCAAGATATGGTTGAACTCATCGTGCTGTTCCGCATCATCAAAGAAATCCAGCAACATCTGTTGCAAATCCATTTGCCATTGTTGCGGACTTCGGGCTTGGCTTAATGTTTGATGCCACATATCCATACATTCAAGCATTTGCCAGAAATGAACCATCGACATGGTATCTTGATGATTGAGTTCAATGGGGGCAATGCCTTGCCAAAGCTCGCTTGAGCCACTCATGGCATACGATGTGAGGAAACGTTGTCGAGCTTGTCGCCATGTATGCATATCATCCTTGGGTAAGCCCATTTGCTTACGATGTTCGGCATCAATGCCCCAGCGAACATTCAGTTGTTCTAAGACGTTTCGTATGTTTGGAATACTTTCTTCATCGATGGAAAAGCGTTCACATAGCTCAGGAATATCCAACATGGCTTCGACTTCACTGCGTGTGAAGCGGCTATAAGGTAGATTCAACAGCGTCAGAAAGGTTCGCACCAAAGGTTTATCATCGCTGATAGATACATCGGATATATTGTATGGAATATACGGTCGAACGGATTTTTGAGCATATTCTCCCCGTTCAAATACAGCCTTGATATAAGG
>JAUZQL010000332.1 GCA_030950975.1 Mariprofundaceae bacterium
GGTACATTCTCATACTCTGAATATTTTCCAACTTCAAAAAGTAAAACGGCACAGCTCTACGGTGATAAAACGATAACAAGCACCATTCGGGATAGTTTAAGTCGCTATATTGGATCAACAAAAAGAACACTCGCACCATCAACCATAAGGGAATATGAATCAAGTCAACGCATGATTATAAAAGCAATAGGAGATAAGCTTGTGAAAAATGTGACAACACTTGAAATTCGAGAATGGATGAACTCACTCACATGTTCAAACAAGCGTATCAATAACATGATTGTTCCCCTTCGTGGCATGTTCAAAGATTTGTATGCTGATGGAGTCATCGATCGTGACCCTATGGATAGAATTAAAAATTTAACCGTGATGAAACATGAGCCTGAACCCTTTGAACAAGATGAGCTTTCACGGATTGCGGAACATTTGCCCGACTGCATTGCCAACATGATTAAATTCGCAGCATGGACAGGACTTCGGACTGGCGAGCTTTTCGCAGTGACTTGGCAAGACATAGATTTTCAACGTAAAACGTGTAGGATAAACAAGTCAATAACCAGAGGGGAATTAAAGCTAAGTCCAAAGACATCTGCAGGTATGCGTGATGTCGAACTTCTACCTTATGCGATGGATGCGCTTATGAGTCAGAAGCCATATTCGTTTGATAAACACTTGAATATATGGGTTCAGGAAAGTGGTGATGCATTTACTGATGACAAGCAACTTCGGGAAAGGGTTTGGCTGAAAGCTTTGGAAAAAGCAGGTGTAAGATACAGAACCCCCTATCAGCTACGACATACGTTTGCATCGACTGTTTTATCAGCAGGAGCTAACCCAATGTGGGTAGCTAATCAGATGGGTCACGCTGATTGGGGAATGATTCGCAAGGTTTACGGAAAATGGATACCTCAAGAGCATTCAGAAGTAGATCGCATGGCAAAACAGTTAGGGCAATCAAGTTAGATTAAATGAAAAAAAGAGATATTTTCAACCAATCTACAGCAAGAAAATATTACAAGGGGGTGTAAAGTGTTGATAAATAAAGGATTAAATGGCGGAAGGGGTGGGATTTGAACCCACGGAAGTTTTACCTTCGCCGGTTTTCAAGACCGGTGCATTCGGCCGCTCTGCCACCCTTCCTTAGAGTTATCCCGCCAGACTTGGCAGGGCAAAACGAACGGGGCGCATTATGTCGCCCCATTATCCTTTAGCAAGTTTTATCTTTCAATAAAACCATGCGTCATTGGGTATCGGCGATCCCGTCCAAAGGCGCAAGCTGTTACTTTTACAGCAGGTGGCGCTTGGCGACGCTTGTATTCATTATTTTTTACCATGCCTACAACACGTACGACTTCATCCCTATCAAATCCTCGTGCAGCAATATCATCCACAGACAAACGTTCTTCAATACTTGCCTCTAAAATCGCATCCAACACATCATAATCAGGCAATGAATCAGAATCTTTTTGATCAGGGCGTAGTTCAGCGGATGGTGGTTTATCAATGGTATTTTGAGGGATGACTTCCACATCTCGGTTCAGATGATTCGCTAAAGAAAAAACATCCGTTTTATACACATCTTTTAGCACTGAAAAACCACCCGACATATCCCCATACAAGGTCGCATAACCCACTGCCATTTCCGATTTATTGCCCGTAGTTAGCAACATGCGACCTGTTTTATTGGAAATTGCCATCAATAAAAGCCCTCGCATACGAGCCTGAATGTTTTCTTCCGTCACATCGGAAGCACTTTTTCCCCATGCTAAAAAGTCATCATGCAACATCGTATTGACACAATTTACACCTTCAGCAATAGGTAATATCGTCGATTCTATCGCCAAGTTATGCGCCAATAATTTGGCATCCGTCAAGGAATGATCGCTGGAATATTCGGATGGCAATAAAACACCCAACACATTGTCAGCACCCAAAGCTTCCACAGCAATCACCGCCGTCACTGCCGAATCAATGCCGCCTGATAAGCCCAGTACAACCTGTTTACAGCCATTACGATGCACATAATCACGCAAGCCCATGACCAAAGCATCATGCAATTGTTGCATTCGATTTGGTAAATCCGCGATAACAGAAGCTTGAGTGTGTATATCTACAGAGACCACATCATTCGCAAATAAATCCATGCGTTGAAATAATTCACCCTGTGCATTCATCACATGTGAACCACCATCAAACACCACTTCATCTTGACCACCCACAGGATTGACATACACCACAGGCGTTTGCCATTGTTTTGCAGCGGCTGATGTCATCGCTTCACGTTTGGCTTGTTTACCCAAGTAAAAGGGTGAAGCATTCAATAATATATAAACATCACATTGGTTTTTAGTTTGTTTTTCACGCCAATCTGATTGCCAAATATCTTCGCAAATTCCCAAAGCAATAC
Source organism: Mariprofundaceae bacterium (assembly GCA_030950975.1). Classification (GTDB taxonomy): domain Bacteria; phylum Pseudomonadota; class Zetaproteobacteria; order Mariprofundales; family Mariprofundaceae. Next base: position 2,408 of record JAUZQL010000332.1, read on the forward strand.
GCTTATCACCCACATGAAACACATTATTTCCTTCACCGCTTTCAAAATAACGACGTTCATCAAACACACCATAATTGGGTAAACATTGTTTATCATACACACCCACACAGCTCTTATTTTGGCAAATAAACGCACTGTTTTGCAAACCCTTTGAACAACGACGTGGCGCACCAAAAATGACCGCAACGGATGTCGATGCGTGAATCAAAGCCTCAACGCCTTTCTCCACAGCTTCTAAAAAAGAATCTCGTAACAATAAATCTTCAGGGGGGTAACCCGTCAACGATAGCTCTGGAAAAACCAAAATATCTACAGCTTGTTGTTCCGCTTTCAGCATCACATCGAACATCATGGCAAGATTATTTTGTATCTCACCCACACGTGGAGCGCATTGCGCCAACATCATGTTCATCACGTCATCCTTGGGACAAACATCGCATCACCATAGGAATAAAAACGATATTCTTCTTCAATGGCATGGGCATAGGTTGATAAAATACGTTCCTTTCCTGTTAATGCTGCCACCAACATCAATAAAGTGGATTGCGGTAAATGAAAATTAGTGACCAAAGCATCAACCATTTGAAAGTGATACCCTGGATAAATAAAAATATCTGTACGATTTTTACCAGAGCAAATTACGCCATCGTTTGAAGCAGCTTCCAAAGTTCGTAAACTGGTTGTACCTACTGCCACCACACGTCGCCCATCGGCTTTGGCTTGATTTATCATTTTCGCCGCATCTTCAGAAACAATATACACTTCTTCATGCATCACATGTGAATGAACATCATCCACTTGCACGGGTTGAAATGTCCCTGGTCCAACATGCAAGGTAATATGTGCAAAACTCGCACCTACCGCTTCCATCTTGCGCATGATATTTTTTGTTAAATGCAAACCAGCCGTTGGCGCAGCCACTGCCCCATCATGTTCGGCAAACACCGTTTGATAACGCAATTTATCTTCATCTGAATCAGGGCGATCAATATAAGGTGGCAACGGCATGTGTCCGTAAGTTTCAATGGCATTCGGCACATCCTTTGCCAACAAACGAACTTCCACTTCCTTGCCATCTCGCTTCAACACTTCAACCATAAAACCATCAGCAATGATGATTTGATCACCTTGTTTCAGGGGTTTATTCGCCTTTCCCCAAGCTGTCCAAACATTGGGTATATCCAAAGGTTCAAGCAATAAAATCTCAACCTTTCCACCGCTAGGACGTTGCCCTAACAGTCGTGCAGGAATCACCCGAGTATCATTGATGACCCATACATCACCGGGTTTCACCAAATCAACCAAATCACGGGTATGCGCATGACTTAAATCATCTTCACCCATCACCAACAAACGGGAGGCATCACGTTCTTTTAAGGGGCGTTTGGCAATTAAATGCTCAGGTAACTCAAAATTAAAATCGGATGTTTTCATTGACCGAGCATATCCCCTTGTTGCAAGCTTGCACCACGCAAAAAATCTTTGGCTTGCATGGCTTTTTTGCCTTCCATTTGTAATGTATGAATACGATACACGCCACCCTCACCACATGCGACATCCAAGCCTTCAGCCGTTGATAAAATCTGACCTGCATCTGCATGCCTTGTGTTTGCTAGCACTTCGCCTTGTAATACTTTCATCCATTTTCCTTGATATAAGGTTCGAGCCGCTGGTTTTGGAGCAAAGCAACGTACCACGCAATCAATAGAATTGGCAGTCATGTTCCAGTCTATCACACGTTCATCATTGCTCAATTTTTTGGCGTATGTCATGCCCTTGTCTGATTGTACTTGATAGCTCAAGCCATTGGCTATCTTGGGCAAGGTCTCCATCAGTAAATCAGCACCCAATGAGGATAATGAGAACCATAAATCCGAACCTGTATGATCCGCAGTAATGGCTAATGTTTTGACAGCATAAATACCACCAGTATCCAAACCTTCATCCATATGCATCACACATACGCCTGTTTCTTGATCACCTGCTAACAAAGCGCGTTCAATCGGTGCTGCGCCACGCCAACGTGGTAACAAGGAAGCATGCACGTTGATGGGTGCAATATTAGGCATCTCCAACCAAGTTTTAGGTAATATCATGCCAAAAGCAACCACCACCAAAAAATCAGCATGCTTCTGCTCTAACCAAGCCAGTGCCTCAGGATTATCACGCAAAGTAACTGGCGTTAACACATCCATATTGGCAGCTAAGGCTGCTTTTTTAACAGGGCTTGGGGTAAGTTTCATACCTCTACCTGATTTTCGATCAGGCTGTGAGACAACGCCCACCACATCCATATCAGGGTGTTGCATGAACGCTTCCAAATAAGGCACTGAAAACCCTGGTGTTCCAGCAAAAACAATTCGCATCATTCGTTCCTTTTAACTGTGATAAAATTTCAACATTTTTTTACGAATCATTTTACGTTTTAACGGTGATAAATAATCAACAAATAGCTTGCCATCTAAGTGGTCAAATTCATGCTGTAAAGCGACCGCTTCAAAACCTTCAAAATCTTTTTCATGTTGAATACCATCTAAATCGAACCAACGTAAACGGACTGCATTCGGGCGTTCCACATTTTCATAAACATCGGGGACAGATAGGCAGCCTTCTTCATGCGTGGATAGTGAATCATTACGCGATATAAACTCTGGGTTGATCCATACTTTTAAGTTTTTTTGAGGTGTTTCTTCTTTTTCCTCGTCTTCATTATCATAGCGACCACTACGCCAATCAGTATCAGTAATGGCTAAACGTAGTGATACGCCCACTTGCGGAGCAGCCAATCCAACACCGGGTGCATCATACATGGTATCTGCCATATCTTGTACCAATGCTTTAATTTCATCCGAACAAGGATCTTCGACAGGTTTTGCCACCTGCAATAACACCGCATCAGGGTAAATTAATATCTTACGAACAGTCATAGATTTTCCTTTTATATGTGAGAGGATTCAAAAACATACAATAAGCGTTTGTCATAGTACTATAAAACGTCAAAAGATTATTTAGCAAGCAAAAATCATGACCACTGTAGGTAAAAAAATAAGCGACAATATGAACAGCTACAGCCAAGTTTTATAATATGCTGAATAGTTTCAAAACATGAAAAAATTCTAGTTTATAGAGTAGTTCAAGTATGAATAGCAAGATGATAAAATCCGTCATGTTGTTATTCAAGCGTTGCGAAACATCTAGGCAATAAAAAAGCCTGCAAACACTAGGCTTACAGGCTTCTTAGGCTGTTGTCGGACAGCGAAATGGCGGAGCGGACGAGACTCGAACTCGCGACCTCCGGCGTGACAGGCCGGCATTCTAACCAACTGAACTACCGCTCCAAACAAATAAATATTATTTGCTTGTTTCCCTATAAGGGAAAATGGTGGGCGCTGTAGGACTCGAACCTACGGCCACCGCCTTGTAAGGGCGGTGCTCTACCAACTGAGCTAAGCGCCCTTGAAGCAAGTTGCCCCTGCTTCAACGCGGCGAATAATATCGCCGCGATTTATCATTGCAAGTTTTTATTTCACTGCATCTTTTAATGCTTTACCTGCTTTAAATTTTGGAGCTTTAGAGGCTGCAACTTGAATAGCTTCACCTGTACGCGGATTGCGAGCAGTACGTGCGGCACGCTCTACAACTGAAAAAGTACCAAAACCTACAAGGCTTACCGTATCATCATTACCCAATGCGCTCGCAATACCACTTAATACTGCTTCGACTGCTCCTGCGGCATCTGCTTTACTTAATTTTGCATCTTCTACTACATGGTTAATCAAATCTGCTTTATTCAACCTATCCTCCAAAAAATCATATGAAGCATCTGCTTCATATGTATCATAACTTTAAAACTTCACCCAATTAATGCGCTGATACAGAAGTATTATCTAAATATATATCAACAATGGAATCGCGTATAAAATTGGTGGGCATACTCATTCCCGCAGGAACATGCGTCAAGGCATGCTTTAAAACTTCATCCATATCAGATACCGCATGAATTTTAAAATCCGATAAAATGTTATCAGAAATCTCTTTTAAATCCTTGCGGTTTTCTTTCGGAATAATGACTTCTGTCAAACCGCCACGATGAGCAGCTAACAACTTTTCTTTCAAACCACCAATTGGCAAGGCTTTACCACGCAAGGTGATTTCACCTGTCATACACACTTCTTTTTTCACTGTAATCCCTGTTAATGCGGAGACAATTGACGTGGCCATTGCCAAACCTGCAGACGGTCCATCTTTAGGAATCGCACCTTCAGGGACATGCACATGAATATCCACTTTCTGATAAAAGTTAGACTTGAGACCTAAGCTATCAGCACGCGAACGTACATAGGTAAAGGCTGCTTGAATCGATTCTTGCATGACATCACCAAGTTGCCCCGTCATCGTCAACTTTCCCTTACCAGGCATCAGTGCTGTTTCTATTTGCAATAACTCACCACCTACTTCTGTCCATGCGAGCCCTGTGACCACACCCACTTGCGCTTCTAATTCAGCGATACCAAAGTCATATTTCCGAACACCTAAGTAAGTTTCCAAATCACTCTTTTTAAGTGTTATCAATGTTTCAGAAGTATTTTGAACGATCGAACGTGTTATTTTCCGACATATTTTTGCTAAAACACGATCAAGCTCTCGAACACCTGCCTCATGCGTGTAATAACGAATCACATCCACCAATGCTTTATCAACAATGTGCACATTGGATGCTTTCAAACCATGGTTTTTCATTTGCTTAGGAAGCAAATAACGCTTGGCAATAGATAGTTTCTCAGCTTCGGTATAACCCGATAAACGAATCACTTCCATACGATCCAATAACGGTTTTGGAATATTCAAACTATTGGCTGTGGTAATAAACATCACTTCCGATAAATCATAATCTACTTCAAGATAATGATCGGCAAAGGTGCTATTTTGTTCAGGATCCAAGACTTCCAATAACGCCGATGATGGATCGCCCCTAAAATCTGCTCCAACTTTATCAATTTCATCCAATAAAATAAGTGGATTCTTCACACCCGTTTTTTTCATCGATTGAATCACTTTACCTGGCATAGAACCAATGTAAGTACGACGATGCCCCCGAATTTCGGCTTCATCACGCATACCACCCAAACTCATCCGAACAAATTTACGACCTGTAGCACGGGCAATTGATTCACCCAATGATGTCTTGCCCACACCAGGAGGTCCCACCAAGCAAAGAATCGATCCTTTTACTTTACGAACACGTTGTAAGACTGCCAAATGCTCTAAAATTCGTTCTTTTACTTTATCTAGACCAAAATGATCTTCATTAAGAATCGCTTCCGCAGCATCCAAATCCTTACGAACACGTGTACGCTTTTTCCATGGCAATTCCAACAAACAATCCAAATAATTACGTACAACTGTTCCTTCAGCACTCATAAGCGGCATCATTTTCAAACGTTTTAATTCAGTTTTAGCTTTTTCTTGTGCCTCAGAAGATAAACCTAATGTTTCAATTTTTTCGGCCAAAGCATCCAAATCACTCTGTGTTTCATCATCACCTAATTCTTTTTGAATCGCCTTCATTTGCTCAGATAAATAATATTCACGCTGCGATTTTTCCATCTGACGTTTGACACGGGTACGAATACGCTTATCCACTTGTAAAATTTCCATCTCTGCTTCCATATGTGCATACAAAAGTTCAAGACGTTTAATCACACTGGCGGTTTCTAGCAGGGTTTGTTTATCTTCAAGTTTTAAATTCAAATGAGAAGCAATTGTATCTGCTAGTTTGTCTGTTGCGTCAACCGCAGCAATGGATACCAACACTTCTGGCGGCGTTTTCTTATTTAATTTCACATAGGTATCAAATTGTTGCTCAATTGTTTTAGCAACCGCTTCACATTCACTCGAATCTTCTTCAATTTCTGCAATATATTCATACTGGGCATGAATCACTTGTTCGTCATCCTGCATATCCAAAATAGATACACGAGGACCGCCTTCCACCAACACTTTAATCGTGCCATCAGGAAGTTTTAGCATTTGCAAAATATTTCCAAGCGTTCCAACACGATGTAAATCATCCGCACTTGGATCATCTTTATTGGCATCTTTTTGCGCTAGAAGCAAGATTTTCTTACCCGATTGCATCACTTCATCCAGTGCATGAACACTTTTTTCACGCCCTACAAACAAAGGAACAATCATATGTGGGAAAACAATAATATCACGCAAGGGCAGAACAGGAAGCGTACCTGATTCCATATTCTCTACATCATCCTCGCTTTCATTGATCCATTCAGCCAAAATAATCTCCTTATCATTTATTCCGAAGACCTTATCGGACTTGTATCAAACTAGGCAGCGGCCTCATCAGCCTTAAACATCAACACTGGTTTTTCATGATCGTCAATAACTTTCTCATTGATGATACATTTTTCAACATTGCCTAGCGTTGGAATATCATACATCACATCCAACATGCTATTTTCCATAATTGCACGCAATCCACGCGCACCCGTTTTACGCTTCATCGCTTGCTCAGCAATGGCATCCAAGGCACCATCTGTAAATGATAAATCAACTTGGTCATAAGATAAAAGCGCTTGATATTGTTTCACCAAGGCATTTTTTGGTTCCGTAAGAATTTTTAATAAGGATTTTTTATCCAACAAGCTCAACGTTGCCACAGCAGGAAGTCTGCCCACCAACTCAGGAATAAGACCATATTTAATCAAATCTTCGGGTTCTACTTGCGCCAATAATTCACCAATATCTTCTTCATCTTCAGCAAGCACATTGGCTCCGAAACCTATTGAACGTGTTTTACCCCGTGATTCAATGAGTTTTTCAAGACCTGCAAAAGCACCGCCTAAAATAAATAAGATATTGGTTGTATCCACGGCAATAAATTCTTGTTGTGGGTTTTTACGACCACCTTGTGGTGGTACATTCGCAATTGTACCTTCAATCAATTTCAACAAAGCTTGTTGTACACCCTCGCCTGACACATCCCGCGTAATTGAAGGAGAATCAGCTTTGCGAGATAATTTATCAATTTCATCAATATAAATAATACCACGTTGCGCACGTTCCACATCATGGTTGGATGCTTGCAACAATTTAAGAATGATGTTTTCAACATCTTCGCCTACATATCCTGCTTCTGTTAATGTGGTCGCATCTGCCATGACAAAAGGTACATTAAAAATACGTGCTAAACTTTGCGCCAATAATGTTTTACCACAGCCTGTTGGACCTAATAACAACACATTGCTTTTAGAAATTTCAACATCATTTTTCTTATTGTGTTGAATTCTTTTGTAATGGTTATACACCGCTACAGCAAGCATGCGTTTTGCAGAATCTTGACCAATCACATAATCGTCTAAAAAGCTCTTAATTTCAGCAGGTTTGGGTAAAGACGTTGATTTATCTTCCCTTGAATCATTAGCTTCAGAAAGCTCCTCAAGCATAATATCATTACATAACTCAATGCATTCATCACAAATAAAAACAGTAGGGCCTGCAATGAGTTTTTTTACATCATGCTGGCTTTTACCGCAAAAAGAGCAAAAAAGGGTAGTCTCACCATTATTTTTTGTAGTCATACTTCATCTCCAGCCTCTATAATCCATCTATCCGACATCTGCCGTAACGCTTTTATTCACCGAGTATTCAAGCAATGAATGTATCGGAAATCTCTATTGATAGATCCTCAATACAAGCACTCTAGGATGACGAATAAAATCAATGATGCAGTGTTGACACACTTAACTTTTTTTAACTTCTTCACGAGATGTGAGCACTTTGTCAATCAGACCATAATCACATGCCTCTTGCGCCGTTAAAAAATAGTCTCGCTCCACATCATCATTCACTTTATCCAGTGGCTGACCAGTATGTTTTGCCATCATTTTATTCATATGTTCTTTCAATTTCAAAATTTCACGTGCATGAATTTCAATATCAGTCGCTTGACCTTGAAAACCACCCAAAGGCTGATGAATCATCACGCGTGCATTTGGCAAAGCATAACGCTTACCTTGTGCACCTGATGCCAAAAGATGTGCGCCCATACTCGCAGCTTGCCCCACACACAATGTGGATACATCACAACGAATATATTGCATGGTATCATAAATCGCCATACCCGATGTCACCACGCCACCAGGACTATTGATATACATATAAATATCTTTATCGGGTGCTTCTGCTTCTAAAAAAAGCAATTGTGCGGTAATTAAATTAGCCATATGATCATCAACTTGACCACTTAAAAAGATAATCCGTTCTTTCAGTAAGCGTGAAAAAATATCATATGAACGTTCGCCACGAGACGTTCTTTCTACAACCATAGGTACTAAATTCATCACTACTCCTTCGCTAAAAAATCCATCATACAAGCTTGATGATATTTAGGCTTCCTTACCATCCTGTTCTTGCTGCCAAACTGATAGTGCTTTGTTATTTTCTTGGATATGACTCATCGATAATACATAAGCAATGCATTCTTTTTCCAATAAACGATCTCGTAAGCCAGCCATTTCATTTTCTTGACTCTTCATCCAATTGACAAAAGCATCATGCTGTTCAGCAGGATATTGCTTGGATAAGTTTTCTAATTCTTCATCTACCTTGGCATCATCCAATTCAACATCGCCTTCTTTACGTACTGTTTGAATCAAAATAGAAGCTTTCAAATTACGTTCTGAACGCTCACGAACTTCTGAACGAAAAGCATCATCAGTCAGCATGTCATCCGTCATTTCCACACCTTGTTGCTTCATATTCTGTGTGACACGTTGAATGGTTGATTTGATTTCTTCATCCACCAAGCGAGCAGGTAATTCAATGGGGTTAGCAGCCAACAATGCTTCTAACACAGCATCATGTGCGCTTAGATACGTTGCTTCTTCTGCTTCTTTGGATAAACGCTGCATAGCATCGTCACGCAAGGCTGCAGCATCATCAAAATTCAACATGCTTGCCAAAGCATCTTCATCACTTGGCTTGATTGCTTTTGCTACTGATTTGATATCCGTTTCAAAACGTGCTTCTTTACCTGCCAAATGAGCGGCTTGATAAGGGTCTGGAAAAGTCACATGCACGACAACATGATCGCCAGCTTGATGCCCGATCAATTGTTCTTCAAATCCTGGAATAAATTGACCTGAACCCAATACCAAGGCGTGATCTTCACCATCACCACCCTCAAAGGCTTCATCATCAACAAAACCTACAAAATCAATCGTGACTTGATCCGTATTTTCAGCAACACGTTGATCTTCAATCTCATATTTGACTTGAGATGTCATCAAACGCTCAACCACAGCATTGATATCATCATCTTCCACAATCACTTTGCTTGTTTCAATGTTCATATCTTGCAAGGGAGACAATTCAACCACAGGCCATGTGACAACATTCAAAGTAAAGTTAAATTCGCCGTCAGGTTGTACTGAAGGAAGTGTTAATTCAGGCTGTACAGCAGGAATCAATCCTGAAGACTCAATCGCACCCACATAATGAGTTTGCAACAATTCAGACACAGTATCTTCATGAATTTTTACACCAAATTGTTTTTGAATCACATGTTTCGGTGTTTTTCCAGGGCGAAATCCAGGTAATTTTGCTTGAGAGCTTACTTTTGCAGCTTGTTCACCATACACACGATCATATTCAGATTGTGGTAAAGTGACTAGCACTTGGTGTTCATGATCGCTTAATTGTTTTACATTGGTTTGAATCATAGGATGAACTCCATCGAAGAAGTGACGTTGACTTTTTAAGTTTCAAATCAAAGCCGAATTTAATTAATGAGTATGAGAGGGGGGAGTCAAATCCTTAAGCAGTCGATGCTATCGATTGATTCCACTTTTCAGTGCCCTACAGGCATACTCCTTATAATATTACTGCGGTTTTCATTATTTCTTTTCAAGCACAGCGTGCCGCATCATGATGTGATGATGTTTACAGTCAACATTTTACAAACACATGCCAAGAATTCGAAGTTGATGATGGAGTGCTAGATTCAGCAAAAAACTTTACGGCGTGTTGCTTAAATTATGCAGCTTGGCGTGAAGTAAACCCATATAACCACCATCGGATGTTACCTTAAAACCTTGCAATTGTTGATTAAATACAGCAATCACAGGTTCATACCATAAAGGAATATAGACAACATCCTGCTGCATTTTGTATTGAATCTTGGCGTATAAAACTTGACGTTCGCTCATTGTTTGGCTGTTTTGTGCTTCATCCAACCAAGTATCGACATCCTTATTTGCATAACGACCACGATTCGCTCCTTTCGGTGGCCACATGCTTGAATGTAACATCCAACGATAAATATCAGGATCAGCAATACTCACCCAAGATAATGAAAATACTTGAAAATCACCCCGTTTGATACGCGCATAAAAGCCGCCCCACTCCATCGATTCAACCGAAACATCGACACCAACTTTTCGCCACATATCAGCAATGGCACTGGCAAGGCGCAAGCGTGTGGCATTGGTACTGGTTCGATACGTCAGATGAAAGCGAATACCGAGTGAGTTGCGTGGAAAACCTGCCTTATCCAATAATATTTCCGCTTTTTGAGGATTAAAAGGCGTTAAAGCGAGTTTTGTGGAAGCCCAGTGTTTGGGGGTCAACACAGTTTCTGCCAAGATGGGTAAATCCGACAACAGTGCTTTCTTTAATCGTGAACGATTGATTGCCAAAGCCAGTGCCTTGCGTACACGAACATCTTTCAGAATGGCATCTTGCAAATTCATGCCAATATAAGAAAACGTTGTCGATGCTTGGCTTGCAATACGCAGTTGTTTTTGACGTTTCAAATACGGTAATAATTCAGCAGGCAAATCATTCTGCATGAAATCAATTTCACCACGAACCAATTTTAAACTTCGTGTTACCGCTTCTTTGACACGCAAAAAATGCAAGCGTTGGATATTGGATTCAGGACTTTTGATTACACGTTGTAAAATCAAATGATTGCCATGCCATGATGCCAGTTTGAATGCACCACAACCTA
>JAUZQL010000333.1 GCA_030950975.1 Mariprofundaceae bacterium
GCAAGATAAACATGTCCTGGGATAATTTGTTCACCGTCTTCTGCCAGTTTCACTTTCATTTGACAGTTTCTATCCAATCGATCTGCATAAGATGCACTAAATGCAGCAGGTAAATGCTGGCTAATAACAACAGCTGGAAAACCTGAAGGCAAAACTTCTAAGACCCTTGCTGTTGCTTCTGTACCCCCCGTAGAGGCTCCCAGAGCAACAATTTTTTCTGTCGTTCTAAAATGACTACGCCCCACTTTTTTAGACAGCACAGCATCAGCAGAATGATTCCCAGACACATCTAATGGTACTGAACGATGCGACACGGCATGGTGTTTTACTGCACTCACAGTGGCACCTGCTGCCATACGCACCTTGCTTACAATTTCATCTGCATATTTATCCAAATCACGACCCAAAGCGGCTGGTTTACTAACAAAATCAATCGCCCCAAGCGCCAATGCATCCAATGTTACATCCGCACCTTTTTGCGTTAACGAAGAGACCATTACCACAGGCATCGGACGCAATCGCATAAGGTTTGATAGAAAGGTTAAGCCATCCATGCGAGGCATTTCAACATCGAGCGTCAATACATCAGGGTTAAGCTGCTTAATTTTAGTACGCGCGACTATAGGATCTTGGGCTGTACCCACCACTTCAATACCCGCTGCCTTTTCAAAAATACTGGTCAACATCTGGCGCACCAATGCCGAATCATCAATAATTAATACTTTTATCAAAATAAATCTACCTCACCACCCACCGGCTTGTCTTGAATATCGTTGAAATATTTTTTCTCACGATTAATCAGCGTATCATTATGTAAACTAGCTAGTTTTCTCATCAGAACACGTCCCGTTTTAGGGAAATAATAGATTTTTCTAGGTTGATCCCCATTCAAATCCTGAGATTCCACAGATAAGTTTTCTTCCTTTAAATAATCCAATACAAAACGTGCATTACAAGCGCCAATATCTGACATGCCTTTGATAATACGTCCACCACCAAACACTTTTATTTCCAGGTTTTTTCGCATACCGCCATGTGATAAAATATCATTGATTAAATGCTCCATCGCATAGTTACCAAAGCGCGTAATATTATCCGTAACATCACCATGCCAATTAGATTGATCTCCCTCATGAATAGGCAGCATAAAATGGTTCATACCACCAATACCAAAAACACGATCTCGAATACATGCTGAAACACAAGAGCCTAGTACCGTCACAATCGCTTCTGCCCTGCTGGTCACATAATAATCACCGGGAAGAAGCTTCGCAGTCTCAATATTATGGCATTTATCATAATACATATTGATATGTTCAAAACCAGCTAATCTGGAGGCGGTGGAGGTCATTATTTATTCATCCCTTTTGATATAAATAGATTTCCCCGACAATAAAAAACGTTCACTCATATGGTTCATCGCTTCTGAATGACCTAAAAATAAATGCCCATCTTTACACAACATATCAGCATACCGATCCATCAACTTTTGTTTGGTTGGCATATCAAAATAAATAATCACATTGCGACAAAAAATAATATCAATCGGGCCTTTCATCGGCCAATCCTGCAACAAGTTAAGCTTACGAAAATGAATCAAAGCCTGCAATTCAGGCTTCACGCGTAATTTTCCTGGCTGACTAGAACTTTTTACAAACCAGCGCTGTA
>JAUZQL010000334.1 GCA_030950975.1 Mariprofundaceae bacterium
CATTGCGTCGCCCTGCTTTGAGGATAATATTTTTTTGACTGATGATTTCTTTGTTGTCTTTTTTATAACGGAGTGTGCGTAAAATTTGTTCTACATCGGCTTTACTGGGTGATATGGTACACGCCAATGATGCCAAAGCACGCAAGGCTTGTGCGCCAAATTCTGCTTGCCGACCTTCAATTTGCCAGCTTCCCGGCTGCCCCATAATATCAATATCCAAAGCATCTTCGATACGATAAATATGTTGTTGACTCGGGCCAGAGAGACGCATCAAGGTGTCTGCGGATAATTCAGGAAGGTTCAGATTATAGCGGTGATACACTCCAGAATTAGGCAAGAATCAACTCCCCACGCAGTGATTGACCATAAGCTTCAGTGATGCGTACAGGCATGATTTGTCCTATTTGACGTGTCTGACCTTCAAAATGCACAATACGATAATCAGGCGATCGCCCTTGCATATCACCGTCCGTGCGGCTTTCACGCTCCACCAAAACCTGCACAGTTTTACCAATTTGTTGCTGCATATGATGATGTGTTTGTTCACGGGTGAGTTCAAGAAGTTGTTGTAAACGGACATCTTTGACATCTTCCGCCACATTATCGTCTGATTTCGATGCAGGTGTACCGGGGCGAGGGGAATATTTGAAACAGTAAGCAAAGTCATAATCAACACGGCGTACCAAATCGAGCGTTTGTTCAAAATCTTCATCCGTTTCACCAGGGAAGCCCACAATAAAATCAGATGAAAGGGCGATATCAGGGCAATGTTTGCGTAAATTACCAATGATAGGAAAATAATCATCGCGACCATGTCCACGGTGCATGGCTTTTAACATGGCATCCGAACCTGATTGCACAGGCAAATGTAAATAAGGCATCAAGGCAGGAATATCAGCAAAAGCCACAGCCAATTCATCGGTCATTTCCATCGGGTGGGAGGTACTAAAACGCAAACGTTTCAAACCTTCAAGTTTACCTACCGCATAAAGCAACATGGTGAAATCCCATTCTTCACCATCCTCACCTTCTCCACGATAGCCATTGACATTTTGCCCCAAAAGACTGATTTCAATCACGCCTTCATCCAGTAATTGCTGACATTCATGCAAAATATCGGATACAGGTCGAGAAATTTCCGCACCACGTGTGTACGGCACAACACAAAACGTACAAAATTTATCGCAGCCTTCCATGATGGTTACAAAGCCAGAAAAACCATTGCTTTTGGGCGTAGGAAGGTGATCAAATTTTTCGATTTCAGGCATGTCTGTTTCAGAGACACGCACTCGATCACGGCGAATCGTGGCAATCATTTCGGGTAATTTATGATAAGTTTGAGGGCCAAACACGGCATCAACATAAGGCGCACGTTGTTGAATGCGTTTCCCCTCTTGCTGACCTACACAGCCACCGACACCAATAATAAGGTCGGGGCGTTTATCTTTAATTTTACGGTAACGCCCAAGTTCAGAATAAACTTTATCTTCGGCTTTTTCACGAATGGAGCAGGTGTTCATAAGAATGACATCTGCATCTTCGGGTTTCGCCACAAGGCGTAAGCCATAGGCTTCTTTCATTAAATCAGCCATGCGAGATGAATCATATTCATTCATCTGACAGCCATACGTTTTAATAAAAAGGGTATCGAGGGAGGTGGTTGATTGCTGCTTCATAGAGCGCCCTATGATAAAAGCCTGCTTGAGCGATGTCGAACACGAAGTTTTATACCCATTTAAACAGTAAGATAACTATCGTTGACGGATGGAAGCGATGCCTCATGTTTTCCATGTTCCTTTGCCGAATCTTTCAAAACTGTCATTGTTCGTATCAACAACATGGATTCTCAAGCGCATGGAAAGAGCTTATTTAGCCGTACTTCCAGAGTAATATTTCCATAAAAACCACCAACATACGGAGAAAAAAGATGCTAAAAAAAGAGTCTACTGGGCTTCTTCGCTCCTGCGCTAAACATCAAGCCATCATCCTTGGCGTACTGGACAATGGCGAGGCAGGTTTAACGGCAGAATATCGAGATATTCTTCAACGTGCCGATGTGCTGGTGGGTGGTTCTCGTGTGCTTGCATTGCTGGCAGATGTATTCAAACACGATGCCGAAATGTTGGACTTAACAGGGCATCTTCAAGATGTACCAACATGGATAAGCGATGGGCTTGAAGCAGGTAAACATGTGGTGGTATTGGCAACGGGCGATCCGCTTTGTCATGGTATTGCCAATTATTTGAAGAAAAAACTTGCTTTAAGTAGCTTGGATATTCGCCCCAACATATCCGCACTTCAATGGGCATGTGCACGGGTGGGAATGAGTTGGCAAGATGCGTTTATTTGTTCGGTTCACAGCAAAGATGCAGGCGAATGGGAAGCCAATAAAAGCCAACAACACGGGCTTTACCCTTTGTTGAAAGCATGTGTTCAACATCAAAAAATCATTACCTTTACGAGCCCTGAAAATAATCCAGCACGCATCGCCCGCATGTTGATTGCCGAACAAATGGATGATGCGTTTGATATGGTGGTGGCCGAAAACTTATTGCAAGATAAGGAACGCATCGTGGCTGATGTGCCGATATCCGAATTGGCAGAGCAAGCGTTTGCCGATATGAACATGGTCATCTTGGAGCGCAAAGAAGCCATTGAAAAACCAACCTTATTTGGTTTGAAAGATGCCAGTTTTCATCAACGTAAACCTGAAAAAGGCTTGATTACCAAACGTGAAGTACGGGCTGTTTCGCTGGCGATGATGCAACTTAAACGCAACAGTATTGTTTGGGATATTGGTGCAGGTTCGGGTTCAGTAGGTTTGGAAGCAGCACGCCTTTGCCCAAATGGTTGGGTTTATGCGGTTGAAAAAAACATCGGTGATTTCGAGATTGCGAAAAGCAATCAGCAAAACATGAACATTCATCATTATTCCTTAATCCATTCAAAAGCCCCTGAAGGCATGGAAACATGGCAAAACCCTGATGCCGTGTTTGTTGGCGGCTCTGGTGGTGAACTGGATAGCTTGATTCAATTGATTGTATCACGTCTTCAAGATGGTGGGCATTTGGTGATGAACTTTGTGACCTTAGAAAATCTTGCGACTGCCGTGGCAACGCTGAAAAGCTTGGGTGTCTCATGGCAAGTCACACAAATGCAGGTTTCACGCAGCCAACCCATCTTGCACATGAATCGTATGGCAGCAGAAAATCCAGTATGGATTGTTTCGATGGAGAAAGCATGAAAGGGAAACTTATTGCCGCATCATTAGGTCCGGGTGATGCTGGACTGATTACACGCAGAGCATGGGAAGTCATGCAATCGGATGCCTTGTGGTGTTACCCCGTTCGTCGAAAAGGGGGGCGAAGTCATGCACTGGGCATTGCCGAGCGTACGGGTTTAGCAATGCCGAATGATGTCTTGGAATTAATCTTTCCCATGACCCATGATGCAGAGGTTTTGGCGCGAGCATGGGCAAGGGCAGCGGCAAAAATCATACCTGTATTGCAAGCAGGTCGTGATGTTGCCTTTTTGGTGGAAGGTGATGCTTCGACCTTCTCCACCTTCACCTATCTTGCGCGTTATGTGCAACATTTGGATACGACCATCGATGTCGAAATCATTGCTGGTGTACCATCGTTTAATGCGGCAGCGGCAAGTACATCATTTTCACTCTCAGAAACAGATGATACTGTCGCTATTGTGCCAGCAGGTTATGGTTTGCAAGAGCTGGATCAGCTTTTACCCCATTTTGACACCTTGGTCTTACTGAAAGTAAAACCCTTGTTGGATAGTTTGATTGATTGGTTGGCAGGTCATGATTTATTGGATGATGTGGTGTTTGTGGAAAAAGCAGGCGCACCTGAAGAACGCATCATTGAAGATGTGGCTTCGCTGAAAGGTGAAAAGGTCAATTACCTTTCATTGATGTTGGTGCGCAATCGGAATCGGCAACGGGGTAACGTGATGCGTGGCTGCAAACAGAAGCTTTTGCTGTAAAGCGATAAAAATACAGGAAGATTATTAGGTGCAAGTATGCAGCGAACAAGAAGGGGGAGCATTTATGAGCAAGCGTGGACAATTATTATCGCTACTGGTGCTGCTAGTGTTGGGCATCATCACTGCCCTGCAATATATCAACGTGCGAGGCTTTGATCAGGATAAAATGTCTCGTGTACATTTGCTGATTCAGCAGATATTAGGTGCGGATATGCAGACGGAACAGGATATGATGCAAATCTACAATCGCACCCTGTTGAATGATGATGACCTAACTGATCAGGCAGACCTTCAATGGACGCTGTTTCACCGTTTATCCTCAGAACCGGCGACCGATGATGTATCCGATGAGCTAGCTGCATTAAAAGACTCTTTGAATATCCAGCATAAAGCCATCAATCGTTTCAAATCCAGTATTAGTATTTTAATCAATTCCGAACGCTACTTGCCCGAACTCGCTGAACAGTTGTCTAAGGAACATCCCGAACATACTTTAGCCTTACAAACGAT
>JAUZQL010000335.1 GCA_030950975.1 Mariprofundaceae bacterium
GAAATACCATTTTGTGTGGTCAAACTGCCACGTTCAGAATAACGCGCTTTATCTGAAATAGTATAATCACTGGTACTAAAGCCTACATCAATGATACCTATTTTTTCAGATGCAAAACGCATATCACTAGGCTTACCCACATCATCCAATAGACGATCCATGACTGTGCCAATGGGTTGAGGAATGATTTTAACATCAGAAATGCCAATCAATACTTCCTGACTCACACCGCATTGATCTGTGATGGTGATATTATGAGATTGACGTAAAATCTTACGCACCTCATCTTTGTATTGACGGTAATGTCCAATCGGTAAACCCACAACAAGCTTAAATGACTGACGTTCTTGCGTGACAAAACAAGAAAGAGCCGCCAATGCCAAAGTTTTGCTTGCTGATGAAATAAATTGTGTTTGTTCTAAGGTAAACTGACGGTTGGAACTTTGACGTTCAGCAAGTTCACCAACAAAATAAGAAATACCATCCACATCAATGTGAATATGCTCATCTTCTTCTTGGTTATTTTTCAATAACGATTCTTTGAATTGAAAATCAATGGCTTCGCCATAAATAGATTTAAAAACTTGAAACTTTTTCCCATCGCTTGCTTTTGTGAAGCCAAAACCAATATCAATGCCAATGATTGTATCCATAATTAAGATTCCTTATGTGTTAGCGTGTCGTGTGAATCGTATTGAAGATAAGTGAGCTTAGAAAACAAGACTTTGATGTCAATAAATCTGCTTATTTATTAACGACGTACATTGGGTAAGAAAAATAATGCGGATGTTTTACGACCTTCACCAATCAAAATATTATAGGTGCGTGCGGCTGCACGTGAATCCATACATTCAAAACCAAAGCTTTGATCTGACAAATATTCAAGTATTTTTTCTTGAGGGAAAATAGTTTTTCTTCCTGTACCTATAATCAACACTTCAGGTGAAATATCCATGAGATGCTGAAAGTGTTGAAGCTCTAACTCACGAACCTCAGCAGGTCCCCAAGGGGAAATAATGTTACTTTGGTGAAGACTTAAGCCTTGTGTGTAACGCACACGACCAATCTCCAAATAATCATCACCGTAACCACGCAACAAGGGTGTGCCTGTTTGAATATCAGGCGAAACATCCAAGTGAAATGTAGTACCTGCACTGCCAAACATCGCGGTTAAGGCCTCGCATCTATTTCAGCTTGTTCTTCTTGGTCACTTTGAAAGCGACCTGCAAGACTTAACATAATAGGGCTTGCAATAAAGATAGATGAATATGTACCGACACCAATACCGACAAGCAATGCGAAAGCAAAACCATGAATCACTTCGCCGCCTAAAAAGAATAAAGCAACAACAACCAATAAGGTGGTGAAGGAAGTCATCAAGGTGCGTGAAAGTGTTTGGTTCACAGATGCGTTGCAAACCGCTGTTTCATCCAGTGGATTTTTAAGTTTACTGTTGGCCGCTAAATTTTCACGAATACGGTCAAAAACCACAATGGTATCGTTGAGCGAATAACCAATGACGGCAAGAATGGCGGCTACAACAGGCAGTGAAAACTCTTTACCAAGTAAGGCGAAGACACCCAATACAATCAAAATATCATGAATCAATGCGGCATCAGCACCCAATGCAAAACGTAATTCAAAGCGAACCGTGACATAAACAAGAATCGCAAGCATGGCAATCGCTACAGCACTGATACCTGCTTGAGTTAGCTCTTCGCCCACTTGAGGTCCAACAAATTCGACACGGCGCATATCCATTTCATTATTACCAAATTTATTTTTTAAGGATGATAAAATAGCATCACTGATGGCAGAAGAATTGGCATTGCTTTTATTTTGTACACGAATAAGAATTTCTTCAGGTGCGCCAAAGGTTTGAATAATGGCATTACCATAACCCACAGGTGCTAAAGCTTCACGTACATCTGCAATCACAGGTGCTTGTTTGAATTGCACTTCGACCAAGGTACCACCTGTAAAATCAATGCCAAAATTCAGTCCGCGAATACTTGGAATAATTGCTAACAAAGAAACAGTGAGCATCAATCCAGAAAGCAATAAAGCTATTTTACGTTTACCTAAAAAATCAATCTTAGAGTCAAGCTTGATGAGTTCCATGAAATCTCCTAAATACTCAGTTTCTTAATGCGCCCACGGTTTTCAGTGCTTAGCGCAATCATGGCACGAGTTACCATGATGGCTGTGAACATCGAAGCGATAATGCCTACCGATAAGGTGACAGCGAAGCCTTTGACTGGTCCTGTGCCAAATTGAAACAATACAATGGCAGCAATGAGTGTGGTGATATTGGCATCGACAATGGTTGAGAATGCTTTGGCATAACC
>JAUZQL010000336.1 GCA_030950975.1 Mariprofundaceae bacterium
ATATTTTATTTATAATCATTTAAATTCAGAGGTGTTCGATGATGCGTATGATTCAGTTAACTTTTTTATGTTTTATAAGCATGCTTTTTTCTTCGGCAGCATGGGCATCCGATGTGGCACAAGGCAAACATATTTTCCAAAATGTTTGTATACATTGTCATGGTATGGGCGGTGAACATAAGTTTGCACCTGATTTAACAGGTATTGGGCAACGTCGTGATGTAACATGGCTAGATACTTGGTTAAAAGGTCCAGGCAAACTTTTAAAACATGATCGATATGCGCAAGCTCTTTTGGGTAAAAATAAATATGGAATCCATATGCCACAAATACCAAGTATGAAAGATGATGATAAGCGAGCCAGTGTGATTAAATACTTACTTGCTGAATTTTAAGTCTATTTTTTAACGCCTGTTCATGATTTTAATGTGATTGCCCTAGAATAGTGACTAAAAAATATTGATTTCCGCCTGTTATAAGGCATATTGCCATTTATGACTATTCAATTATCCAATCGTGTGCAACTCGTTCAACCATCAGCAACCCTTGCTATTACAGCGAAAGCTTCGGAACTCCGTGCCTCAGGTCGAGATATTATTTCCTTATCGGTTGGTGAACCTGATTTTGATACACCGAAAGCAGCATCTGAAGCTGGCATTGAGGCTATTCGAAGTGGTTTCACCCGTTACACAGCCGTGCCGGGGATTCCTGAATTACGTCAAGAAGTCGCAAAGAAATTTAAACGCGATAACCATTTGGATTATACAGCTGAAAACATCTTGATTTCAACGGGTGGTAAGCAGTGTATTTTCAACTTGTTGATGGCGATGATCAATCAAGGTGATGAAGTCATCATCCCTGCGCCTTACTGGGTTTCCTATCCTGATATGGTTTTACTGGCAGAAGGCAAGCCTGTCATTGTTCCTTGCCTTGCCGAAGCCAATTTCAAACTAACTGCGGCACAACTAGAAGCAGCCATTACCCCCCAAACCAAGTTATTATTTTTAAACTCACCCTCGAATCCAACAGGTATGGCATATTCTTGGGAAGATTTGGCGGCTTTAGGTGAGGTGCTTCGAAAACATCCACATGTCGCTGTGGCAACCGATGATATGTATGAAAAAATTATTTTTGACGGTAAAACCTTTGCCACTTTTGCAGAAGTCAATCCAGATTTAAAAGATCGCACCATTACACTCAATGGCGTATCAAAAGCATATTGCATGACAGGTTGGCGCATTGGTTTTTGTGCCGCATCCGTTCATTTGATTAAAGCCATGAGCAAAATTCAAGGGCAATCCACATCCAATCCATCTTCAATTGCACAAAAAGCAGCATTGGCAGCCTTGCAAGGTCCAACAGATGCGTTGGATGAAATGGTGCAAACGTATGAAACACGTCGCACATGGTTGGTGAACGCACTCAATGCCATCGATGGTGTACATTGTTTGATGCCAGATGGTGCTTTTTATGTTTTCCCATCGATTGATGAATG
>JAUZQL010000337.1 GCA_030950975.1 Mariprofundaceae bacterium
AAGGTCGGCCACCTATAGCCTACGAACGAAAGAAATTCTCTTTGACTATTGGACAGGAAGAATTTGATGTCCTTCGATCCATTAGTGATCTGTCTGGATCTACACCTAGCGCGTTGATTCGAGAGTTACTTGCTGAGAGTTTACCTACTTTGATTGATATCAGAGATTCTTTGATCGATGCGAAAGCCGGTGCAGCTGATCGCGCCTTTGCAAGACTTGGAAATCGCCTTAATAAATCCATCAATGACGCTGATGAGGCACTTTGCCTACCGAAACGAAATGTCACAGATTAGTAACAAAAAAAGGCCACTGACAGCAATCAGCGACCTTTTGAGTACAAAGAGTTCTCACGCTCTAAAAAACCACACCTTGGGCATCTTACAGCTCAAAAAAGGGGTTTCTGGTGCGTAGTTTATATTCCTTTTGTCTTTTTGTAAAAAACAGCCTTAAAAACCGTACACAAAGTCGAGCACGTACCGCCCAACAGGACGGAACGCGCGCAGCTTGTGAAAGGTTATTCTTGATACATACCACTAAAGTGGGTGCAACTTCATGACCAGTCAGTCTGAAGGGTGTTTTGACTCCTCAGAAATGGGAGTTTTTCAACGTGTTGAGCGCCTTGGTCGTGCAAAGCAACATAATCTTGAGATGGTCGCTTTTATTGGTGAGCAGCTTGATCGTGAAGAATACAATTTTGATGGTTTCTTTAATCCTCGTGTCCAGAAACTTTATGAGCGGATGGGTCGTTGTGCTTCATGGCTTACTTTTCGTCATTACACCGAACATAACAAAAACAGACTCACTTCAGCCAATTTTTGCGGTCGTCACTTATTGTGCCAGGCTTGCGCCATTCGGCGCGGTGCTCAAAAGCTCCAGGCATACACTACCCGCGTTGAATATGTACTCAAAGAATCCCCAAAATTAAAGCCTTGGTTGATCACTTTGACTGTAAAAAACGGTGATGATCTTCTTGAGCGTTTTGATCATTTGATGACTAATTTTAAACGCATGCAGAAACAAAGATCTAAACGCTTACAAGGTGCATCGCGCTATCTTCCAACTGAATTTGAAAAGATTGATGGCGCTGTTTTTTCTTATGAAGTTCCAAAATCTAAAGACGGTGAAAGGTGGCATCCCCATATTCACATGTTAGCGCTTTGCTCTGAAAAACCTGATGCGGGTTTTGTTGATCCTAAAACCGGTGAAGGTCATGGATTGTGCAAGGAATGGTTTGATTTAACAGGTGACTCTTTCATGATTGATGTTCGTAGCAATCCAGAGCAACCAGTAATTGAAATGGCAATGGAAGTAATGAAATACGCTGTGAAGTTTACCAGTCAGTCACCAGCCGATACTTGGAAAGCTTTTCAGGTTTTAAATGGCCGCCGTTTGTTTGGTTCGTTTGGTAGCCTGCATGGTGTAAAGCTTCCTAAATCATTGCTTGAAGCTCCTTTGACTGGTCCATTCATTGAGTATGTTTTCAAGTATCATTCTGGTGGTAATTATGAAAAAGTGAGTGTGATTGACCACTCTGACATTTACGATTTACCCAGTGATATGGGAACACCTGACACCGTAATAAAAAAGACACCTGTTTTCCGTTATGTTCCAGTAACAAAAAAGGCATCTGTTTTTCGTTACGCTCCAATAACAAAAAAGACACCTGTTTTCCGTTATGTTCACCATGGGTATTGCCATCATTAAGCATAACCCTTTACTTTGAATAGCAAGGTGGTATACTTTGCACATCAAAGGGGTACATCATGCTGATAAAAGATTTTGCAAAAGTAGGCACAAAGCTAGGACAGGTTAAGATCGTTAAAAAGTCATCCGGTTATTGTCTTGAGATTCTGGATAAGGGCTGGGACATTGTTTGCAGTACCACACGCACTGAAATTCGGTACTGGAAATCACTTGATGTGTGCGTGAAGCATCTTGATCAAGCCGGTTTTAGGGGCTCGATCTCTTTTTCTCTCACGTCTCAAATTTCATTTATAGATTAATTCAGTTTTTCGTTATCACATAAGGGGACATCGAAGCGCTAAGCCAATGAGCTACGCGAATCAGCATAGCGCGAAGGGCGCCCCTTCCTTATCGTTACTGTTTAACCAATCGCGACGCTGATGAATAATTTGGGTGTGCTCTGTTGCGACCGCACGCATTTTTTGGGGTGCTTAGCGTTGGAAACCTTACAGCGCTTGCTATGTTTTAAAATTCTATTTATTGTGCAGCGATGGATATAAAAAAAGGGCGGCCACCGATAGCCAAAAAACGTTCTCGATTATTAATTACACTTGCTGACGATGATATAGCTGTCTTGAAAGCTTTTGCTGAAGTCACAGGGACAACGCCATCCACTTTTATTCGCGAGATAGTACAAACTGCCCTTCCAGACATAAAGATGCTTACAGAGGCTGCTGTAGAGGCTCAATCATCTACGAATAAGAACGTTTTAAACAAGGGTGGAGCAATGCTCGCCAAGTACATTAAAGAAGCGGCAGAACTTCAAGAGGATTTATTTAATGATAAGTGATCGAATAAAAAAAAGGCAGGGTGTTACAGCACCCTACCTTGGAATAACTAGCCAACCTTCTAAAGACAGCTTATGCGCACTCTAAGAACCTTTTTTCTTCTTTTCAAATTAAGCTTTAATTCACACGACCCCAGAACCCAGTTTGATCGAGCTTATAATCATGTTTTGAGTTCGTTCTTTCTGGTTGGCTGGAGTATATTCTTGATACATACCACTAAAGTGGGTGCAACTTCATGACCAGTCAGTCTGAAGGGTGTTTTGACTCCTCAGAAATG
>JAUZQL010000338.1 GCA_030950975.1 Mariprofundaceae bacterium
AGGGCAAGGTGTTCTGAATCAAGCTTTACCTGTCGTAGATGCAGCACAAAAGAATCCTTTTTCAGCGCAAATGGTTGTACCCGGTAGTTTTACTCTTCATGCATATGATAGTGCAGGTGCGCCATTAACACCGACAAGCAAAGCGACTATTTCAGTGACAGCAACGAGTACGATGGCAAGTATTGCTGCGGCTATTTCTGCCAGTGGTTTGGGTGTGACAGCGAGTGTTGATGTGGGTGGACACTTGGTCATGAATGCTGGTGCGAATAAAATGGGTTTTGGCAATGATACCTCTAATTTCTTGGCTGCTTATCAAATCAATACTATTTTCCAAGGTACGAATGCAGCAACATTAAAAGTTTCAGCGGCAGTACAAGCTGATGCAGGATTGATTTCGTCAGGGAAAATCGATGCTACAACTTCAGCTATTCAGTTGGGTGATAATCAAGCTGCCTTACAAATGATGAACTTACAAAATGCTGCTGTGTCGTTTGATGGAAGCAATTCTGCTAGTTTAAGTGCGCGTACATCAACACTCTCTACCATTTATGGCAATGATGTTTCGTTGGCAACCCAACAAACAAGTTTTCATACGGCAGAAGCCAGTTCCTTGATGCAACAGAGGCAGGCAATGTCTGGTGTGAATGTGGATGAAGAGTTGGTAAGTATGATTAAGTATCAACATGCTTATCAAGCATCGGCGAAAGTCATTCAAACCAGTAGTCAAATGCTGAATACGTTGATGGGGTTAATCCGATGAGAATTACAGCGATGCAAATGTATGACACTCTTTTAAAAGGGGTCAATAAACAAACCAAAATTCAAGCCAATACAAGTGAGCAGGTATCCTCAGGTTTGCGATTTCAGCGACCATCGCAAGCGGGTTTGGATTATAAAATAAGCTTGGACTTGCGCCATGCTCAAAAGGGTATGCAAGGCAGCTTGACTGCGATTAAAACGGCAGAATCAAGACTGGGATCATCGCAAACCATGTTGAATGATATGAAAAATATTATGGTGCGGGCGCAGACATTGGCTGTGCAACAAAGCTCTGCCAATGTGGGGGCAGCGGAGCGTCAAGCGGCAGCTGTCGAAGTGAACCATTTGCTAACGCAATTTGCCAATGATGCGAATCAAAAATGGCAAGGACAATCCTTGTTTGCAGGCACTGCGGTGGATAAACCAGCATTTACATTGAATACGCTCACGGGTCAGTATGCTTATACAGGAAGCGCTCAAGATCGTACGGTTGCTATCAGTGATACCCATCAAATAAAAAGCAATGTTCGAGGTGATGATGTGCGTTTTGCAGCGGCATTTACTGCCTTACAAAGTTTTTCCGCTGCTTTAACAAGCAATAATCAAGCAGGTATACAGACTGCACTGGGTGATTTGAATGCAGCTAGCAATGGTGTGGTGGATTTAACCAGTGAGGTAGG
>JAUZQL010000339.1 GCA_030950975.1 Mariprofundaceae bacterium
CCAAAACTGTACGGCCTCATCAATATGCTCTTGTTGAAATGCAACACCACCCTGTTGAAATGCTTGCTCAGCCAATCCGTGGATTTGAACATTGATACCTTGCAGCAAATCATTCGCACCTTCTCCTTGATGCTCCTGATACATCACAGCTGCATCCTGTGCTTCTGTCCACTTTTGTTTTTTTATTAAAGCTTGAATATCACTTTTCGACAAAACAACTGGCTTTTTCACCTCTTTTGTAAAAATCGGTGCACTAATTTTCTTCTTTACGACTCTTTTTTCACTCAACCCTTTAGGAATCGCCAGACCTTTTAACCATGCTTTTTGTATCGTATGCAACAAAGCTTCGCCACGTGAGGAATCAGGCATCAATCGCAAATGTGATTCAATCAAAACATAAGCTGCAATCCACTTCTTTTTACGAACATAGGCATTGGCTGCTTCGTAAGCTTGTTCGGCTCGCTGAGATAAATCAGCGTGGTGCTGTTTTAAAAACGCTAAAAACACGACATCATGTTGTGCCACACCTTTCGGAATTTGATACGCTTTCAAACCTTGCAACAAGGCATGATCTTCTAAACGTCTTTGCTTCAACAAAGTATTCAAGCGCAACTGCTCACGATGCAAGTAGACCGATGCTATATTTGAATCAAAAACCTCAGGTTTGGCTGAAAACTCTGCTGCCTGCTTATAATTTATCCAAGCCTTATGCCACTTTTGTTCACGCTCTGCTTTCTTCGCAATATTCTTATAATGCCTAAGCAAACGAATACGTGCAGGATTTAACGTTTTTTTCAAAAATAACTGGGCTGCTGCATAATCTTTATCTTTGGAATCAATGGCTTGAGCAGCTTGATAAGCTTCCATCACTTTACCCACTGAAAACTTCTTCTTAACACGTTCAAATCCTTGATAGTTTTTGACAACTATGTGTTTTTTCTCAACATCATTAGTCTTCGATAAACTACCATGAGATGGCGCACAACCTGATATAAAAATAAATCCCACGATTGCCAGAATATAAAAAAAACGATTCAAGTCACTTCTCCAATTTGAGCACGCAATGCAACGGGTAAAGTTAAATCAAATGCTAAGCCAACCGCTGCATCAATTTTCTCTTGTACTGCTTGATCTTGCACCACCACACGACCACATTCCAATAAATCTGTGACACCCTTCACTTTTTTCATCCCTAATGTTTCAAAGCCAAAACGCTCATCCAATGCTTCGAATGTAGCATGTGATAAAATAACTTCGCCACCTTCACCCAAACCACACATACGAGAGGCAATATTCACTGTATCGCCAATCACTGTATATTCCAAACGCTCATTCGCCCCAATACTTCCCACAATAGCATCGCCACAATTAAGCCCTACACGAAATGATATTTTCTCACCATTTTGCCGTAAAACACCCAAGTGTTCACAAGCCTTTGCCATTGCTAACGCTGCCAGCACAGCATATTCAACATGATGTTCATTTTCTTTTGGGTGATTAAAGACCGCCATCACAGCATCGCCAATATATTTGTCCACATTGCCAGTAAAATAATCAATAATGCGATGAAATACTTCAAAATGTTTATTTAACACATCCACGACATATTCAGGCGTTGCACTTTCAGAAAAAGAGGTAAAGCCAACCATATCCGCAAAAATAACGGTTACAACTTGACGGTGATTATCCATTTTAGCTGAACCATGCTCAAACACTTCCGATACCAATTTGGGATTTAAATATTTACCAAAGGTATCTCGCATTTTTTCTTTATGAGCTAGTTCCATCACCATCTGATTGAATTGACTCATCGCATCACTCACTTCGTCATTGCCTTTCACCGTGAGTTGCACTTGATAATCTCCACCAGCCACACGAGAAGCAGCATCCGCCAATGCTTCCATCGGCTTACTGATTTGCCCTGCAATCCAATAAATCAACAAACTCGATAACAACACCACCACAATTGCTGCCAACAACATTTGATGCAAAATTCGTTGCGACAACAACGCCCAAGCAGTCTGAGAATAGCGCACCGCAACATCACCGATGGATGTGTTGGCATATTGAATACGTTTCGCAAACCATAAATTTTCACTCTTCAAACGTAGCACAGTGGCAGTATAGGCTTGATGATTCAGTAGCATTCTATCTCCACCTTCATCACCAAAAATTTTACCTTGTTTACTGTGCGCAAAATGAACCGAAACCGCAAGCACAGCCTTTTCCGTTTCCATAAAACTATGAATAATTGCCCCAACTTCCGCTTCACTTCCACTCAATAAGGGCAACTTCAATGCTTCTGCCAAACGATTTACCGATACTTTCGCTTGTTTTTCTTGATTATTTAACCAAGCATCACGTTCAACATTCAAAATAATCATCATCAAACTCGCAACGGTCATGATAACTGCAAATTCCACCATGAATGTCCAACGCCAACGAATCTGAAGTCGCCTTGATGTTTTTCCTTCAACCTTACTCATACACCCCTTTCCCCATCCATATCAAGATGTCTTTCACCAATGCTTTATCCACCCACTACACACGAACGCCCTTGATCTTTAGCTTGATACAAGCGTTGATCTACCAACTCCAAAAAAGCATCCATACACGCATTAACATTTTGATGTTTTTGTTTTTTAGATTGCATTGCTAGCGATGCAACACCTGCCGAAAAGCTAATCGTCAAATGCGTACCATCCAATAATTCAATAGGCTCTGCTTTCAAAGTTTCCAACCATTTTTGAACCGCTTGCGTGGCATTTTTCTCGGCGGTATGAGGTAACACCACTAAAAATTCTTCTCCACCCCATCGCCCAAGAACATCTGAAGCACGAATATTTTTTTGCAGTACATCGGCAACATGTTTCAATACAAGATCACCAGACAAATGCCCATGTGCATCATTGACTTGTTTAAAGTGATCCAAATCAAGAATCGCCAAAGAACACTCAACGCCATAACGCATAGCATGATTCACTTCGCGCTCCAATTGCTCAGAAACGTAACGTCGATTACATAAACCTGTTAACGAATCATGTGTTGCAAGGTATTCCAAATTATTTTTAGTTTCTTTCAAGTCGGTCAACATTCGCCACATCAAACGCGCTTCCAAGCCACCAATCACACCACCTGCGCCTAAAATTCCAGCAGCTATTTCTTCAATCATTTCATTGTTCGTTAAATTAAAGGCGACACAAGGCGCACATGTCAGTAATGCCGTTTCAACATCATAAAAAGTTTGCACACCTAACTCACGAGCTTTCTCTATACCAATCGCCGTTTCATTCACATCCACGACACCAATCACCTCTGCCAAAGGCTCATCTTGCAACATTTCCAACATCGCTAAACCACCGCGACCGCCCCCCAAAATAACCACCCTACTCGGGTCATCTCTTAACCGTTTTGCTTTATCTTCCACTCCTCACCCTCCTACAAGCAACCACAATCTTGCAACATAAAACGTGGCGTACATTTTGTCTACCGCTACTATCGCCATCCGCTCATTCAATTTTGGAGCCCAGTCATTCAATTCTGGAGTATTGCAACCATGCCTTTGAACAACTTGCAACGTAAAAACCTTAAAACCAAAGCACACCACCTCAAACCAGTCATACGCATTGGTCAACGTGGCATTTCCGATGCTGTCATTGCTGAAACCCATATCACGCTTGATACCCACGAACTCATCAAAGTACACATTCAACTCGGTGAGCGCAATGATCGCATCGCCGCCGCGCAAACCCTATGTGAAAAAACATCAGCTGAACTGGTTCATCATATTGGCAAAGTTTTCATTCTTTACCGTCAACGCAAAGAAAGCAAAAAAACATGAGTCGTCGCGCACAAGCTATTCATCAACTACTAATGGAACACTTGTCACCTGTCAGCCTACATGTCGAAGATGATTCATGGAAACATGCGGGACATGCAGGTGTTAAAGATAGCCAAGGGGGGCATTTTACAGTACAGATTACAGCTGAAATTTTCCGAGGAAAATCACGCATTGCCTGTCATCGTCTGATTTATGACACCTTAAAAGAACGTTTTTCTTCAACCATTCATGCTTTGAGTATCTCTGCTAAAGCCCCTTAAAACGAACCCAACATGCTTCTATAAAATATTATGGCGTTATTCTTGCATATTTATGCGCACATTTACGCACATATTTAACATACTTAGGTTTCGCTATTTTAATGTCAGAGGTGACCATGAAAATCACGTCCACAACGCAGACAGTGTCAAGCAAACGAACACAACAGAAAAAGAACAGCTCAAGCGGCTTTGGCGAGCTTTTATCATCTGAATTACAAACAGATACTCCCCCTACCCCCAAACAACAGGAACAAAACCCTCAAGATCATGCAAAACAAAACGCCCAGCCACTTCTTGAACAAGCATCCCAATTGCTTAGCCAAGCCTTATTAGAACTTGAAGCCGATGCCAAACCCACTCAAGATACATTGTATGCCATCCATGAACTCCGCCATCATTTAGATCAACTCAGCGAACAAGACCATGAAGCGGTATCACTGACGCAAGCAAAAACACTTTTGGCTGTGGAAGCTCAACGCATCCAAGCCATGAAATATTAGGCTATCTGTATGCAACAACACATTGAACAAATCCTTAGTGACATGGACACCTTACGTCCTTTTGTCCTTGCCAATCAAAATCAAAATGCCGAACTTCGTAGTATTATGCGGCGCATCATTCAGCATGTAGAATTCATCCAAAGCATGCCCAATATTCCACCTCAACAGTATGAAATCATCAGCAAAGGCTTGATGCAATTATTGGATGCTGAACATGGTGCATACCTCAAACGCGATCCTGAATCACTGCTTTCAGAACAAGAGCAAAGCCAACTTCATCAACATATCATGACACGTCGCCAAATGTTACAATCCTTACAATATGACTGGCCTATTTTGCAACACGCACTCAAAAGTAGCTATGAATTGCTTGGAAAAACACCGCCTAACTCTGATGATATTCGCATTACCGCACGTAATTTAGAACGTTTTTTACGCGACCATTTACAACATGAGGTGCAACTTCACAATGAGGTCAATCAACTGATTACCGCACTTAAAACGTCCATGAATGGCATGCTTAGTGTGCTTCAAGAAGTCGGTGATGAAGCGCCTGAACTCAAACAAGCTCAACACTTACTCGCTCAAGAACTCCCCAATGACCCCCGCGAAGCAAAAAATATTCTTCAACAAGCATGCACGGGTATTTTAAACGCAGGCAATAAGTTATCTACAGCTAGCCGCACCATGCATGAACAAATGCAACAGCAGCAAAGCCAAATGTCCACATTAACGAAGCACCTTAAAACAGCGGAAGCTGAAGCTCGCAATGATCCACTTACAGGGCTTGCTAACCGTCGTAAACTAGCTGAATTTTTATCCGCACTTCCTGCCCACATGCCGACAAGTTTTATTATGATTGATATTGATCACTTCAAACTTATCAATGACCGTTATGGTCATGATGCTGGTGATGATATTTTAAAAGCATTGGCAAGTATTCTTAATGAAAGCACTCGAAGTAGCGATATGGTTGCTCGCTTGGGTGGCGAAGAATTTTGCATCATTCTACCAGGGGCGGCCATTCAAGCCGCTGAAGCTTTGGCTGCAAATTTATGTCAAAGTGTCGCGATTCATGATTTCTTAAGCAAAGATGTCATCATCAACCTCACCATTAGTTTGGGCATTAGCCAGAAAAAAGAGAGTGAAACATCGATGCAAAGTATCAAGCGATCTGATCAAGCTTTATATCAAGCCAAAGAAAATGGTCGCAATCAATTTATCGTTGCCAAGTAAGGATCACAGAAAAAAACAAGCTCCCCTACTTGAAATCATCCTTACCATATCCTCATATAATCTATAATGAGTAACTGATCTTACGCACATTGGCAAATATGAGAGGTGAACAATGGATATGAATCGCATGACCCAAAAAGTCCGTGAGGCGCTAGCATCAGCGCAAACGCTTGCGGCAAAACTTCATCACCAAGAAGTCGATTGTGAACATCTATTATTAGAATTACTGCTACAAGATTACGGCTTGGCATCGCGTCTTTTAGAAAAAATGGATGTGTCACTTGAAGTGATGAAAGCTCGAGTACAAGAGACATTGAAGCAGCGCAACAAGGTATCAGGCACTGGCGCAGAAATGGGCAAGGTCTATATCACAGCAGCGTTACAGCAATTGTTTGCCAAAGCTGATGATGAAATGAAGGCCTTAAAAGATGAATACCTATCCGTTGAACATCTCTTATTGGCACTCACCAATGAAGGCAGCCATACGCCCATCGGCAAAATATTCCATGATCTTGGCATTCAACGCCCCACCATGCTCAAGGCTTTAGAAGCCGTGCGTGGTCATCAACGTGTTACTTCGGAAGATCCTGAAGCCAGTTATGAAGCATTGACCAAATATGGTGTTGATTTGGTGGATATGGCACGCCAAGGCAAACTCGATCCAGTCATCGGTCGTGATGCCGAGATTCGTGGTGTGATTCGCATTTTATCACGTAAAACAAAAAACAACCCTGTCCTTATTGGCGAACCAGGGGTGGGTAAAACGGCGATTGCTGAAGGTTTGGCACAGCGCATTTTATCAGGCGATGTACCCGAAGGTTTGAAAGATCGCACGATTTTTTCTTTGGACATGACGGCATTGATGGCGGGTGCAAAATACCGTGGTGAATTTGAAGAACGACTCAAAGCTGTACTCAAAGAAATCAAAGAAGCCAGTGGTCAAATCATTTTATTTATTGATGAGTTGCACACCATTGTCGGCGCAGGCAAAACAGAAGGTTCTTCCGATGCTGGCAATATGCTCAAACCCATGTTGGCGCGCGGTGAATTGCACTGTATTGGTGCAACCACACTCAATGAATACCGTCAATACATTGAAAAAGATGCGGCTTTAGAGCGTCGCTTTCAGCCTGTGCTTGTTGATGCTCCCAACGTTGAAGACAGCATTTCTATTTTGCGTGGCTTAAAGGAACGCTTTGAAATACATCATGGTGTGCGCATTCAAGATGCTGCCATTGTTGCCGCAGCGACCTTATCCAATCGCTATATTGCCGATCGTTTTTTACCCGATAAAGCGATTGATTTATTGGATGAGGCTTGTGCATCGATTCGCACCGAAATTGATTCCGTACCTGCGGAACTCGATGAAGTCATACGCAAAACCATGCGTTTGGAAATTGAAGAAACAGCATTGAAAAAAGAAAAGGATACAGCCAGTCAAGAGCGACTTCACGCTTTGCAACAAGAGCTTGCTGATGTCAAAGAACAACGGGATGCCATGCAAGCCCAATGGGATGCTGAAAAATCATCGTTAGGCAAAGTGCAAAGCTTGCGTGAACAGATTGAACAAGTGCGCTTGGATATTGAAGCGGCTGAACGTGCCTATGATTTAAATAAAGTTGCTGAATTACGACACGGCACACTTCCAGCGTTGGAAAAAGAATTGACACGCTTGGAAGCGGAAGATTTACCTGATAGCGCCATGTTACAAGAAGAGGTCAGTGAAGAAGAAATTGCTCAAGTGGTGGCTCGTTGGACAAACATCCCCATCACCAAGTTGATGGAAGGTGAACGACAAAAACTATTGCACTTGGCGGATGCGCTACATGCTCGTGTTATTGGGCAAGATAAAGCGGTGCAAGCCGTCTCCGATGCCGTGCTGCGTTCGCGCGCTGGCATCAATGACCCTGAACGCCCGATTGGTTCATTTATCTTTTTAGGTCCTACGGGTGTGGGTAAAACAGAACTCGCACGCACCTTAGCTGCCCATTTATTTGATGATGCTCATGCGATGATTCGCATGGATATGTCTGAATATATGGAAAAACACACCGTTTCTCGTTTGGTTGGTTCACCTCCGGGTTATGTCGGTTATGAAGAAGGCGGTCAACTCACCGAAGCCGTACGCCGCCAACCTTATGCTGTGTTGTTGTTTGATGAAATTGAAAAAGCACATCCCGATGTGTTCAATATTTTACTGCAATTGCTAGATGATGGGCGTTTGACCGATAATCAAGGTCGTACCGTAAGTTTCAAAGAAACGGTCATTATCATGACCAGCAATATTGGTAGTGATTTACTGTTGGATAGCATGCAAGAACACCATGCAATCACAGCGACTTGCGAGCAAGCAGTGATGGATCGTTTGCGTCAACATTTCCGCCCTGAGTTTTTAAATCGTGTGGACGAAACAGTCTTGTTTCACCCACTTTCAGCGCAAGAAGCTAGTAAAATTGCCGAACTATTTCTGGCAAGCTTGCGTCAACGTTTACTGGATCAACACATTGGTTTGGACATATCCGATGCTGCATTACAACACATTGCCGAGCAAGGCTATGATACTGTGTATGGTGCTCGACCCATGAAACGCATCATTCAGCAATTACTGGAAACACCCCTTGCTAAGATTATTTTAGCAGGTGATGCGCTGACAGGTGATGTCATCAATATCGATATGTTGAATGGTGACTTAAGGTTTCTGGTGAAAAAACCAAGTGCTTGAATAAAAGCTGGCAGTTTCCACACTGCCAGCTTTTTTCTTGGAGCTAAACCTATGAGTATTCAGATCGAACACATTCAAACTATTGCCGCAAGCTGCATTATCTTCCTTATCAACTCATCTCGATTGGATACATGGGTAGATGATAGGATGATTGATGGACAAATACGTTTGGATACAGGCATTCATAGCATAAGTTTAGCTTCATACTATGAAAACTTCTCATTTGAATTAGTGGTCAATGACTAACATTCAAAACATAAAACCCCATTGGTTTCAAAAAAGTATCAATCACCTTCGTGAGCAAGTTTTTCCGCCAAGGTGTTTATTTTGTCAACATCCTTTAAACGTTGATGGTTGTTGTGAGACATGCTTGGCAAGCATTCGACCTTTTCCCCATGATACCTGTAAACAATGTGCCACCCCACTAAGTCATGCACTTGCCCCTGGTCCATGTGGACACTGTTTAATCCACCCACCTGCACAATTTGAAACACATGCCATCTATCGTTATCAAGGTGCGGTACGTGATGCTATTTTAGCTTGGAAGTTACAAGGGGAAGATGCGGGTGTGCGTTGGCTTGTTGAAAGTGCTAGCCCCTATTTAAAAGGCTTATTACACAAGCATGACACCTTGATACCAATTCCCATGCCTTTATCGCGAATGCGCCAACATGGTCAACATCATAGTGCAGACTTATGTCGCTTGATGGCAAAAAAAGTAGCATGTCATTGGGACTGGCATATCTTACGGCGGCAAGGTGAACAAATGCGTCAATCGGCATTGCCTGCCAAACAACGTCGAAAAAATCTTCGTAAGGCATTTATGCTGAACCAAGACTATTGGGCAAAGCAACATGATACACGGGGGAAATTATGGTTGGTGGATGATATTATCACCACAGGTTCAACCATGTATTTTGCTGCTAAGGCATTGCGTGCAACAGGTCTTCCTGTGCATGTATTGTCATTATCAAAAACCATTCAAGGAGATTAATCATGGCAAAAGTTGAAATATATTCAGGGGATTACTGCCCCTATTGCTCGCGTGCTAAAGCACTCTTAAAACAGCGAGGCATTGAATTTACAGAGTATAATGTTCAAAACGAACCTGAACGTCGTCAAGAAATGGCAACACGCGCACCTGGTGTCCGCACCATTCCTCAAATTTTCATCAATGATCGTCATGTCGGTGGCTGTGATGATTTACATGCGCTCGATCGTCAAGGTGAGCTTACAAACTGGCTTAACGCTTAAAAGCTCCGTTTAAGGATTGAATATGCCAACACCCGAACATCTTTTACAGCAAAATAAAACATGGGCAAAGCAAATGGTTGAACAAAACCCAGATTATTTTGCACATTTGGCACAATTGAAGAATCCCAAGTATATGTGGATTGGTTGCTCGGATTCTCGTGTACCTGCCAATGAAATGATTGGTGTCGATCCGGGCATGGTTTTTGTGCATCGGAATGTTTCCAATCAAGTTCATCATACGGATGTCAACTGTTTAGCCGCAGTCCATTATGCGGTACATGTCTTGGGTGTTGAGCATATTATTATTGCAGGTCATTATGATTGTGGCGGCGTGCGTGCTGCGATGGATTCTCAACATTTTGGCATTGTCGATAACTGGATTCGTAGTATTCGTGGCATTTATATTGCACATGAATCGCAGATGAAAGAGCGCAGCTACCAACAACAATTGGATTATTTATGTGAACTCAATACCAAACGGCAAGTCGAAAAACTAAGCCAAACGCATATTGTTCAAGATGCATGGGTGGCTGGTAAAGTCTTATCGTTGCATGCTTGGGTTTACAGTTTAAACGATGGTTTATTACATGATTTGCATGTCAGTAAACATGGCTTACAAGATGTGGCTAAAATTTATCGCGTGGTTGAGTAACACTTTTTCGATTGAACTGGCGATGAGATCGCTTAAAGCCAGTGCCCGTTCACAAATCTATCCCTGAGAAACTTGCCCAAGATAAGAAACTATATATCTTATCCAAGCATTATCCAATGGGGAGGGGCTTTGAATTATACTCAATTGAAACGTTATTTTATGGATGGAGTGACATCTTATATTGGTGATTTAATTCCTAGTCAAATCCAACAAGCTTGGATTCGTTTGTGCTCATTTTTTCTTATTTTTATCTATATTGCGATTCATGCTGATGACTTGCTTGCCCATTACACAGCACTTGCAGTATTTAGCATCAGTTATATTGGTTTACAAGTTTATACACTGATAAACGTTAAGAAAAACCCCTTATCTTTTCCACGTACCATCATTTCTCCCATATTCGATGTGAGCTTTCTTAGCCTTGCTCTTTTATTTGATGGCGGTCAATTTAGTCCACTCTATTTATTTTATCTTGTGACCATTATGGGCGTTGGTATGCGCTTTGGTAATCATTTTCTCCTTTACACACAAACGCTTTCACTGATTGCCTTCCCAAGCACTTGCTTTTATCTATTGATGGTTCATCACCTTCCCATAGATATACCTGTATTGATCATTCAGATGCTC
>JAUZQL010000034.1 GCA_030950975.1 Mariprofundaceae bacterium
TCGTCTCAGGTGTTGCGGCAACACGTGTTTCATGGGCCGAAGTTTCGGCAGGAACAGCCATTCGCATTAGGAATCTCCCTCACTGAATTAAACGAGCTCGGAACTTTAAACAGCCCCCCACCTTTTACAAGCGCAAGCCAACTTGTTTGACAATAGCATCGTTATCTTTGGGTAAATTTATAGCGACCAACTCAGATGCAGGCACAAATACATGGGCATAGCGATACATATCATCATCCATCACTTCGTTCGCATACATTAATAAATCTAAATCAAGTGTTCGAGGTTTCCAAGAACCTTTAGAACGATCACGATGATGTTCATCTTCAATACGTTTCAAATATCGCAATAAACAATCTTTTTCAGGTACTGAATCAATCCAACAACATGCATTGAAAAAATCAGCACCATCCATACCCACGGCTTTCGATTGATATACGTTTGAAAAAGAAATATTTGGAAATGTTTGACGTAATGCTTGGGAAGCCTTTAATAAGTGTTCTTCAGGCTCGATATTAGAGCCCAAACCCAATAAAGCAGTCGTCACCTTATGATGCCGAACGTTCAATCAATACTGCGACATTTTCAGAACCACGCACAGCACCCGGTTTAGACATTTTCAAGCGCAACCAAGGCACATGAAATTCTGTTAAAATAATAAACGCACAGGATTCTGCCAAGGCCTCAATCAAACCAAAACTAGACGCTTCGACATGCTCAATTAAACGTTTGGATACGGCTTTATAGTCCAAGGTGTCTGCAATATTGTCACTTTTTCCAGCTTTTGAAATATTCCACGCCATTTCAAGATCCAAACGCACGGTTTGACGAATGTCGCGCTCCCAATCATAAATACCAATCACCGTACGAACTTCTAAACCTTCAATCAATACCAAGTCATGCGTCTTCATGAACACTCCTTTGTTTGCTTTGCTCCGAACAAATAGACCAACAATCTTCTAAGGCTTGCTTGACAGCTTGTTGCTGAACATCACTGCGTTCACCTTTAAAATGATAACAATAAGATTGCACATTGTGTGAACCATAAGCCACTGCAATCCACACCGTACCGACTGGTTTTTCTTTGCTTCCACCTGAAGGCCCTGCAATGCCACTTAATGCGACACATACGATATGATTGCCACTTCCGCCCAGTGCCATCGCTTCCACGACAGTTTGACTGACTGCGCCATCATGTTTTAAATCATTCTCAGATACACCGAGTTCATCCATTTTAGCTTGATTGCTGTAGGTAATCCAGCCTCGTTCCAAGACATCAGATGCCCCTGAGACACTGGCAATGGCTGCTGCCACGCCACCTGCTGTACACGATTCTGCGGTGCGTAATTTCACACCCGATTGACGACATAATTCCAATAATGATTCAATCAACATCATAAGCCGCACAATACCAAGAGGAAACCGAATAAGACTATTGAAGCTGCGCCCATGACACCCGCAACCACATCATCAAACATAATTGACCACCAAGCAGGTCCCCAGTGTTCCAGTTGGCGAATAGGAAACGGTTTCCAAATATCAAACAGTCGAAAGGCTAAAAATGACAGTCCAAGCAAGCACCATGAAAATTCCCCATCACCATACATCGCTAGCAAGCTGATACATAACCATTGTCCCACCCATTCATCCACCACAATCCAACCAGGATCTTGGTCAACCATTCCCTTTAAGACAGGTTTACACGCTGCGCAACCCAAGCCTAGCAAGACGACACTGGCGAGCATTAAACCTTGCCAATGCCATGTTAGCCAAATCCAAGTGGCCACAGGTAGTGAAGCTAAACTTCCCCAAGTTCCAGGGGCTTTAGGCAACCAACCACTACCAAAACCCGCAACAAACCAACGTAATCCAGATAAAACATGTTTATGGTTTAAAATGATCAAACCCCCTTGTCTTAGGCATCACAGGCTTATCATGTAAATGAACGGATACCTGATTTCCTTCAACACAACAGCCAATGTGAACGGCTAACGATGATAAACCCGACATATCCGAAGCTGCAGTAAACAATAATGCATAATCTTCACCACCTGAAAGCATGGCTTGCATGGCATTTTCTTCACCGACGGCATCCACCATATTGTTCCATTCAGGTAAGGATTCTAATTCAATGTTCATGCCGACGTGTGAAGCCTGACACAGATGTTCGGCATCTTGCCAAAGTCCATCGCTGACATCCATGCAGCAGCGAACGCCCAAATCTCTTAATGTTTCACCGTGTTCTAATTGAGGTGTAATATGCTGAAAAGCCGTAAGAAAATCACTTTCACGCACACCTGAAAACCAATCTTTCAAACCCAATGACGCAAAACCCACCCGCCCAAGCAACCAAACATCATCTCCAACCTTCGCCTGATTGCGTTGCATGGCTTGTTTCTCTGGAATCAAACCTGACACTGTCACCGTTAAGGCATTGAGCGGTGATTGTACGGTATCCCCACCTGATAATTCTACCTGATAACGGTTCAAAGCTTGGGTCATACCCTGCCCCATCGATTGCAAACTTTTCGTATCATTCGCCATCACCGAGACCCAAGCCCAATGCGCCTTAGCCCCCATTGCTGCCAAATCTGACAAGGCTGCACATACGGCACGATCTGCCGCCATTGACAAAGGAAAATCATGGGGCCAATGCACGCCTGCCACAGCGGTATCCGTGCTGACTACCAAGTGTTGACCTTCAGGTGCTTGATGCACCGACGCATCATCACCATTGCCCACTTGAGTCAGGGCAGAAAAAATGCGTGCCTCCTTTCGAAAACACGCATGAATCAAATCAAATTCGGATGATGACATCAATCAAGCGATGTTGATTTAAAAAGCGTCATGCATCATTTCTTCATATTCGGATAAAGAGCGGCGGAAGGCAGGACGTTCAAACAAACGATCCATATATGCTTCAAGGTGAATCCATTTAGAGGTATCAATACCATTGCTTTTTAAACGCCACAAAATAGGTGCCATCGCAATATCAGCCAAAGAATATTGTTCAGTAATAAAATAATCCTGATGTTCCAAATAGCCATTTAATGATTCTAAATAGGCTTTGAATTTACGCATCGGTTCGGTTTTTTTCTTGACGCGAATCAAATTGAAATACAATGGATACACTTCTTCTTCAATGCGCATCACTGCCAAACGCATTTGCGCACGACCCGCAGGCGAACCGGGTTTTAAAGGTGGGTGAGGATAACGTTCATCCAAATATTCACTCACTACAGGCGGTTCAAAAAACACAATATCACGATCAATCACAGTCGGCAGTTTGCCATACGGATTGATTGCCATGAAATCAGCAGGCAGGTTATCTGGCTCTAACTCCACACATTCCACAGGTAACTCTTTTTCTTGCAAAACAATACGAACACGTTGGGAATTGGGACATTGTGGATCAGAATACAGTTTGACCATCAAAAACCTCCAGAAATAAATGCGGAGCAACCGCGAAAGGTTGCGCAGTATAGCGGCAAACCATTAAATTCAAAGACACACCCTTTTTGCCTTTGCAGTTTGAACATTTACAGCTATTTTATTGTCGTACTGAATAGTGACATTTCAACAACGATTCAACACGACAATGCTTTAATATTGCGTCCGAATCACATCGGCAAGTTCATTCCCAATCGATAACATCAATGCTTCATCTTCAGCTTCAACCATGACACGAACTTTGGGTTCAGTGCCAGACATGCGAACATTGACACGTCCAGCATTGCCTAAGCGTTGCCTTGCAGCTTCTACAGCAGCTTGAATCATTGGGTTTTGCATAACATCGACCCGTTCGGACAAAGTGATATTCCATAATTTTTGTGGAAAAATAGACATGTCAGCGGCCATATCCGCCAATGGAATACCTTGATCTTTCATCGCACATAACAATTGCAAAGCAGTCATTAAACCATCACCCGTGGTATTGTGATCCAAAAGGATAACATGCCCTGATTGTTCTCCACCCACATTGCATGATGTTTCACGCATCATTTCCAACACATAGCGATCGCCCACAGCCGCTCGATGCATTTGCAAACCTAAACCATTGAGATAATGCTCCAAACCCATATTGCTCATCAAGGTGGTTACTACCGCCTTGCCTGATAATAGACCGTGTCGCTGAGCGTGTTCGGCTAAAATAGCAATGACACGATCACCATCCACCAACACACCGTTTGCATCACACGCTATTAAACGGTCTGCATCGCCATCCAATGCAAAACCAATATCAGCACCAACTTCGATGACTTTTTGGCAAATCTTTTCGGGATAAGTGGAACCACAATCTTGATTGATATTGTAACCATTGGGTGTATCAAATATGGCAACAACATCACAGCCTACTTCCTTGAAAATCCGAGGTGCAACATCATAAGCCGCACCATTGGCGCAATCGACCACGACTTTAAATCCATCCAAGCGTAAATCACGCGGCAATGAAGCTTTGAGAAATTCAATGTAACGACCAATCGCATCATCGACTCGTTCTGCCTTACCAATTTCAAGTGGTAATGGTAATGGCGGTAGGTCATCCAAACAGGCTTCAATGGCTAATTCGGTTGCATCAGGCAATTTAAAGCCATCCGCTGCAAAAAATTTAATACCATTATCCCCCGCAGGATTATGTGAAGCGGATAACATCACCCCCGCATCTGCACGTAAACTTCGTGTCAGATAAGCTACAGCAGGTGTAGGCACAGGACCGACCAATTTCACATCCATGCCTTGCGCCGTTAGACCTGCACACAAGGCTGATTCAATCATGTAACCTGATAGCCGTGTGTCTTTACCAATTAAAATTTGTGGCCGATGCGTGACATGTTTGGTTAAGACATAACCAGCAGCACGCCCCAAACGCAAGGCAAATTCAGCAGTCATTGGATATTGATTGACGGTACCTCGTACGCCGTCGGTGC
The DNA here is from genome assembly GCA_030950975.1 of Mariprofundaceae bacterium. Classification (GTDB taxonomy): domain Bacteria; phylum Pseudomonadota; class Zetaproteobacteria; order Mariprofundales; family Mariprofundaceae. Next base: position 4,929 of record JAUZQL010000034.1, read on the forward strand.
CAAAATATTTTCTCATGGTGTTTCCTTATTTGTATGGTTGGGTATTTTTTTTGATGAATGGATACTGTATGGATCGAGTATTATTTTTTCATCCGTGGGAAGACTATAGGGATCCATCACGGGCTCGCTATAGGGTTCTTGAACAGGCGGTGAGCTAGGGATGGGTGTTAGACTGTCTTGAATATCTTGCTTGGGCGTGAGCAATAATATTTGTTTCTTAGAAAGAATGCCTTTGATTTTAAAGGTCGCCTTGTCTTCTTGCAAATGTACAGATTTCTCAGCAGGCACAATAATATTGCTTTGTAACTCAAAAGCTCCCTGCTTCAAAGGTGGTTTCAAAGGCAAGGTATCAACGGATGTCAATGATTCCAACCAAACTTCAGGTCCTTGAATGTGAACCATCGATGGTGTCACGGATACCATTTGTACTTCCCACTCATCAGGTAAATCAAAATTGGGGTGTACGCTTACAGTACGTGTTACAATTCTGTCAATTTGAAGTTCCAAATGATCAGGTTGCACTTTTTCAATCTTTAAACCTGTGGGTAGATGTACATCATCTAAACTAAAAGTGCGTTGTATGACGCTGGGTTCTGATAAATCACTCACATTTAAAGGCATAAAAATATCTTGAGCCTGTAATGTTTTCAAACGTGCTTGCAAGCCTTGCACGGTAATTTTAACCTTAGATGGAAGGTTATTCACAATCACCATGTGTTCAGGAAGACCTTGAAGCTGAATCGGCACATCTAAACTTAATGTGCCTTCACCTTCTCCATGCACTTGAAGCCATAAAATAACGGCAATGATGATAGCCCAAAGATACAATGCCCACGGTTTAAATAAACGCATCAATTCATCATCCTAAGTATTTTTTAAGTGGCGCAATAGTTCGGCTTTTAAAGCATCACCTTTCAAAGGTGGCGATAACATGCCTTCTTGAGCGATATGTATTTCACCACGTTCTTCAGAAATGACCAACACCAAGGCATCACTTTCTTCTGTAACACCCACAGCGGAACGGTGCCTTGTACCAAAACCACCAGGTAAACTACTCGCTTGCGCTAAAGGTAAAAGCACTCTTGCAGCCACAATACATACACCTTTTGATTCATTTTGAACCAATACTGCACCATCATGCATGGGTGCATACGGACAAAAAAGCGTTTGAATAAGATCAGGCGTTAAAGGAGCTTGCATTTCAACCCCTGATTCAATCAAATGTTTCAAACCCGTTTCACGCTCAATGACAATCGTGCCTCCCCATTTTCGTTTGACTAAACTTTGTGATGAAGCAATCAGTATTGTCACCATATCTTCAAGTGAGTGGGGGGTAGGAGCCCAAGGATTGACCGCAACATGCATCAAACCACGACGTATTTCATTTTGAAATAAAACCACAAAAATAACAATAAAAGCAGAGAAAAACTGCGAAAATATCCATTCAACGGTTAATAAATTAAAGACTAACGCTAATTTATAAACGACAAATAATATGGCTAAACCAATAAGCATCTGTTCGGCACGTGTGCCTCGAATTAAGCGTAATGCAAAATAGACCACCACAGCCACCACAAGCATGTCAATAACATCCAAAATAGTAAGCTGATGATGTGTCCATGCCGTAAACTCATTCATGTAACAATCCTAATTCAATATTATTTTGAAGTGATTCTCGCATCACTTAACGCTGTAGCGACCATATTGGCGCGCTTTTGATAAGCAATATCATGCACACGCACACCATCGGCTCCCAAATAAATACCTAAAGTATCCAATACAGCCGTTTCCAATTCTCTATCATGAACAGGGGCATTTGTCAGTGAAGCAATCAATGATTTGCGTGAAACACCCAACAGAATGGGTAAGTGAAAGTGTTGTTTTAGCACATCTAAATGCATAATCAAATGTAAGTTATCTTGCAAACGTTTTCCAAAGCCAATACCTGGATCCAAAATGAGCGATGATTGTTTGATACCTGCTTGCAGACAGGCTTCAATACGATCTTCAAAGAAATTCAAAACATCTTGCATAACATCTTGATAAAAGGGTGCGTTTTGCATGTTTTCAGGCGTTCCTTGCATATGCATCAAACACACATCCACATCTAAATGGGCAGCTACCTGCAAACTATCTTCATCAAATGACAATGCTGTGACATCATTGATCATACATGCACCCGCCTTCACAGCTGCTTGCATCACGGCTGATTTCCGTGTGTCAATTGATACTGGGCAAGCTGCTTTAGCCAAACCTTCAA
>JAUZQL010000340.1 GCA_030950975.1 Mariprofundaceae bacterium
ATTTAATGTACAATATACGAAGGCATCGGATGTTAAAAATATCGCAAGTGATACAGTGCGCAAAAAAATAATGATACACATGACATTTCAAGCGTGATGAAGTAAGAAAAAACATAAAGGATAATGATAATGAAAGAACAACAAATTTTAGATATGTACGAGGATGCTGGAGCATTATTGAATGGGCATTTCATCCTTTCAAGTGGCCGTCATTCAGCTCGTTATTTACAATCAGCATTGGTGTTGATGTCGATGGATAATGCAGAAAAATTGGCTCAAGCCTTAATTGAGAAAATAAACCCAGATAATTTTGATATGGTTGTTTCTCCTGCCATTGGCGGCTTGGTGATTGGTCAAGAAGTCGCACGGCAATTAAAAAAACCATTTATTTTCACCGAACGTAAAGAAGGTCTGATGCAAATGCGACGTGGCTTTTCCATTCCAAAAGGTACAAAGCTTTTGGTGGTGGAAGATGTGATTACAACTGGCGGTTCAGTCTGTGAATGTATGGCTGTAGTACGCGAACATGGTGGTGTGCCCACATCGATTGTGGCTGTTGTCGATCGAGCACCCGATGCAGAAGGACGTTTTGATGTACCTCATAGCACCGCAATTGCATTGAATGTTGAAACCTTTGCAGCCGATAGTTGCCCTTTATGTGCAAAAGGCACACCTGCGGTAAAACCTGGTAGTCGAGGCACGATTTAATGGCTAATTTTTCAGAAGATGCCGTGATTCGCTGTTTCCCTTTTGGTGGCGTGGGTGAATTTGGCAAAAACATGATGGTGTACGCTGTCGATGATGATGCTGTCATTGTCGATTGTGGTATGGGATTTCCAGAACCGGGTCAACATGGTATTGACGTCGTTGTGCCTGATATTACAGCACTCAATGAGATGGGCTTAAAAATTCATGCCTTATTATTAACCCATGGTCATGAAGATCATATTGGCGGCGTGCCGTTTTTATTGCCTAAATTACATGTGCCTGTTTATGGTACATCCATTACCTTAGCGATGGTGAAAGCGAAGTTATCAGAACGTGGCTACAAAGGTGATTTACGCCGTTTGGATGAACATACACCCATTAAAATAGGTCCTTTTCGTGTGGAAGCTGTACCCGTAACCCATTCCATTATGGATGCCATTTCAGTGGTGATTCACACCGATCAAGGGGCGATTATTCACACGGGTGATTTTAAGTTTGATGCTTCTCCGATTGATGGGCGCGTCAGTGGTTTGGCACGTTTTGGTGAATTAGGCGAAGAAGGCGTGTTGTTATTGGCCGCTGATTCAACCAATGCCACACGTGATGGCACAGTACCTTCTGAAAGCACAGTAGGACCAGCATTGAAAGAAGCTGTATCGACATGTAAAGGCAAAGTAGTCGTAACAACCTTTGCCTCTAATATGTTTCGCATTCAACAAATTATTGAAGCTGCCCAAGCATCAGGGCGACGTGTTGCCATTGCAGGACGTAGCCTTGAAAAAAATATTGGTTTAAGCAGTGAATTAAATCGCATTCATTTTGCTTCCAATATTTTGATCGATATTAAGCGTTCAGGCAGCGTACCCGATTCAGAATTATTGATTATTGCTACAGGTTCACAAGGTGAATGGCGAGCTGCTTTGGCACGCATTGCACAAAATAAATTCCCTGGTATTCGTTTGGGGGTGGGTGACTTGGTGATTTTTTCATCCTCCAATATACCTGGTAATGAACGGGTGATTGCGGGGTTATTTAACCATATTTATCGCCGTGGTGCGCGTGTTTTGCATGCACGACAAGCAAATTTGCATGTGTCAGGTCATGCCCAAGCGGATGAACTCAAAACCATGTTGACGTTGACCAAACCAAAATATTTTTATCCCGTGCATGGTGAATTCCGCAACTTGGTCGAACATCAAGAATTAGGTGTGAGTACAGGTATTCCCTTTGAAAACACAGTCTTAGCTGAGAATGGACAGAGTGTAGTAATCGATGAGTACGGCATTGGTCATGGTCCTAAATTTCATGCGGGTGCGGTTTTTGTGGATGGTACGCATCGGGATGAAGTCGATGATATGGTATTGCGTGATCGTCGTGTTTTAGCAGACGATGGCATGATTTCAGTCACCGTTTTAATTTCACAAAACGAAGGTTCTTTGTTAGCAAAACCTGAGTTGATTGCACGTGGTGTTTTACATGAATCGGTGAGTGAAAAAGTGTTGGAAGAAGCTGCCGATGATATGCATCGTCATTTAAGTAAAATTGATCAAGAAATGTTAGCTGATTTGGATGAAACCCGTGAAGAAATTCGTGTTTGGTTGCGTCGCTGGTGCAAACGTCATTTAGGTCGCCGTCCGATGGTATTGCCTGTTGTGCTTGAGATTTAGCACGTCATCTTCGATAAGTTTGTGGGCGGCACTTAAAGGAACGTGGATGGATCGCATACTTTTTTTTGCCGCCTTATTTAGTATCATTGTTGTGTGGCAGTGGGTTCATGTACTAGTTGGTGAATCCACACCGATGGTACGTATTTTTCATGCAAAAACATTATTGGCGAGCTATCCCTTAACTGCCACAAAACCAGTTTATTATGATGCGCAGGGAGATGTTGGTGGTGCTGACATTGTGATTGAGGGGGGGCATGTGCGTATGATTCATTCGACATGCGCAAGCAAGGCATGTGTGCTTTCTGGAGAACATCACCAATTGGGTGATATGATTGTTTGTGTTCCCAACCGCATCCTTGTACTGATTGATGGACAAAAGGATTTACGTTTGGATGCTGTAACGGAATGAGTCCATGCTTACCCTTACGCCCATCCTTGGCAGAGCTTGAAAAAAAAGCATTTTGGCTTGGTTTTTTACTCCTTGCCAGTGGTTTACATGTATTTGAAGCAGCTCTGCCCAATTTTGGTCCTTGGTTCAAATTGGGTTTGGCAAATATCATGACATTGATTGTTTTGGTACTGATGGGTGAGCGTTATGCGATTGCATTGGCTTTGGCGCGTATTGTGATTGGGGCTTTATTGTTGGGGACACTCTTTACGCCTACATTTATCGTGTCATTGATATCAACAGTGGCAGCCACGTTCAGCATGATTTTGGTCTGGCGATATGTGCCGGGAGTAAGTTTGATAGGGACAAGTTTGTGTGCGGCATTGGTGCATATGAGCGCACAATTTTGGGTTGTTGGAACATTTATTATTCAACAAAGTGCGCTGTATTACCTATTGCCGCCCTTACTTTTATTGGCTTGTTTGACAGGTTGGTTGAACGGAGCCTTAGCACACTATATGGTCGCACAACTTCAATTGAGGAATGGGGAAAACATTGTTGGGAAAAATTGAACATAAGCGTTTGGGTATAGCTCTTGTCGCATCTATTTTGCTACATCTTGCATTGGCATGGATGATAACACTCAATCATCACGATAAACCATTGCATAAAAAGAAAGTACCCCAATTTATGGATGTGGTATTATTAAAACCTAATCAACAGTCTTTGAAACAGAAGCCTAAAGATGCCCAAACCATTTCCAATCAAAATGCACAAGGCAGTAGTCGTCATGCTCAAGATAAAATGACCAGACGTGCTAAAGCACCAGTGGTAGGGCAACAACATCAAAAGCCCAAACCTGTTCGCCCAAGGATGCCCAAAAGCATCGTTTCGCCACCTGAATCGAGTAAAAAACGACCGCAAATCATGACTAAAAACAGCTTAAACCATAGCGATGGTCAACGTGCTTTAGTCACCCCTAAGAAAATTGATAAGAAAATAGCCAAAACTAAACCTGTCCCCATGCAACCCATAAACATGTCTAATTTATTGCCTTCTAGCATGGCATTATCGGAATTGTCGCGTGATTTTGAACGTGAACGTCGGATGAAACAAATGCTGTCGAAAGAAGCCGATATTCCAATCAATACCAAAGAAGCCAAATATGCACCTTATGCGCAAGCATTGGTTCATGCGCTAGAAGAACAATGGCGACCGGGTGATGCTGATTATCGTCAATTTTCTGATCATGCACGACAAGTGTTGATGCGTGTGACCATTGAATTGAATGGTGAAATGAGCAATTTGGAGATTTTACGTCCAAGTCCTATTCAAGGTTTGAATGAAAGTGCAATCAAAGCCTTACATGCCGCCGCACCTTTTCACCCTTTACCAAGCTCTTGGGGTCTGGATCGTGCAAGCTTTTATTTAACCTTTGAAGTTATCGAGGATCAAGCTGTTTTCCGTGCCATGTAAACCCTTATTGACGTGGTATGCCATACATCATCGTGATTTACCTTGGCGAAAAACCAACAATCCTTACCGTATTTGGGTATCTGAAATCATGTTGCAACAAACTCAAGTGAAAACGGTGCTGCCACGTTATGAACGATGGTTTGAGCGTTTTCCAAGCATCGCCGATTTAGCGAAAGCCTCTTTGGATGATGTCTTAAAAGCATGGGAAGGTTTGGGTTATTATCGTCGAGCACGATTTATTCATGCAGCATCTCAACACATCATGACACATCACCAAGGTCATTTTCCTCAATTATTTGAGGAAATGCTGGCATGGCCAGGGATTGGTCGTTCGACAGCAGGTGCGATTTCATCCTTTTGTTTTCACACAGCTACGCCTGTGCTGGATGGTAATGTCAAACGTGTTTTAAAGCGTTGGCACCGTGAGGAGCAGTTCAACGATAAACAGCTTTGGCATTTGGCTCAGTCAGCGATTGACCAAGCAGATGATGCAGGCTTGTGGAATCAAGCCATGATGGAATTGGGTGCAACGCTTTGTTCAGTACGTCAGCCTGATTGTGCTGCTTGCCCTGTATCTGAACACTGTTTGTCTTCTTTTGATGTACAAGAAAGCATCCCGACAAAAAAAGTGGTGGTTAAAGATTTATATTGGCAGGTTTGTGTGTATCAACATCATGACAAAGGGATATTTTTACAACAACGACCTGCCACGGGTGTTTGGGCAGGTTTATGGACACCGCCCTTGATTGAATTGCCGAAAAAACCAACAAAAAAGCCACAGCATATTCATCTATTAACTCACCGACGTTTACATCTTTATGCGCATACACCTAGCAATGATGTGGATGAGCTAGAAGGTCAATGGTTTCCATCCTTAGAACAGATTGCTTTACCGACAGGTATACATCGACTTTTTTCAGCCATCCATTTGAAACTTTAGGCTCTTTTGACATGGAATGCCGAGAGAACTTTATGTGGAAGACATCACAATCGGTATCATTCATGCTAAGAGAGCGTTATGGAATATATTCAATGTACCCATTGTCATAAAAAATACCGTGTGAATGAACAGGTTCGTGCTGCGGCTGGACGCATGGTCAAGTGCAAAGATTGCGGTGAACGCATCGAAATTATTATTTTTCAAGATAGTGATGATTCGCCTCCTGATGCCAATGACGTTCAACAAGAGGCAGAGAAAAGAACTGCTGATAGCCAAGCAAAAGAACAAGCTGTTTCAAAAGAAACAGCAATTGAGCCTGAACCCAAAGCGAACATCAACAAACAAAAACATGATTCACACCAAGCTAATGAAAATCATCCATCTTCAAAAAAAATAACCCTGTCAGCGATATTAGGTGTGTTCATTATTGCAGGCTCGCTTTACGGTTTTTTTCAGGGACGCAGTCAACAGGCTGATGATTTGCATCAAGACGTGAAAGCTGACAATGCTTCACAAACGATGCACCAAAAGCATGAAATGACATTTGAAAAACCTCTTTTGAAGTCAAAACTTACGATTCCTCAAGAAAAAAAGAATGTCAGTGGGTATTCTGATGCATGCAAAGAAGCTGCTGCGCAACAGTGGTTGACTGATTTTAAAGTGAGTCATGGAAAACAAACAGGTCATGATTATATGTCCTTATTGGATCAAGGCATTCAAACCAGTGCATTGATCCGTAAAGAATGTGGTGGCTCCCATGTCGTTGCAGAAGTGTTGCAAGCTGCTCAGAAAGGTTTGCCACCCGAATGGTTAGTGAAGACGATCAATGAACTGACTGGAAATGATTTGGGAAACGAACCTAGTTTCTAAGTTTATTGTTGTTTGAACTTGTGAGCGACCGCTTTTTGTAAGCGACTGACCTCGCCTGCTTTAAGTGTGCGCCATTGCCCTGGGCGAATCTCTTGATCAAGGTTTATCGTGGAAAATTGTGTTCGAATTAAGCGGCGAACTTCATGTTTTAAAGCTTTGAGTGTGCGGCGAACTTCGCGGTAACGCCCTC
>JAUZQL010000341.1 GCA_030950975.1 Mariprofundaceae bacterium
CGCCAAAAAGTCTCAACCATTTCTGCCAGCTCATAAGGGTTCAATTCCGAACTATCCAACACAAGGTTTGCATGTTCTTTAAGTGGCTGCAAATACTTCTTTTCTGCATCAATCACTGAAGAAAGACTCATATCATCTGAAAAATTAGGGCGAAAAGGGTGTTTGCGACGTAAGCTTGAGAAACGTCGTTTTAAGACATCACTTGAGGAATCAATAAATAAAATACGCCAGTCATGATGTTGTTTGGCAACTTCAAGTGCTTGTAATAAGGCTGTTGGCTCTTTACTGCTGCGAATATCCATACATACCGCTGCATTATCATCTTGCATATGTTCAGCCCATAATGACAACATATCCGCAGGCAAATTATCCGTACAAAAAAAACCTAAATCTTCTAAAGCATGCAAAGCCGTACTTTTGCCTGCCCCTGACAAGCCACTAATCATTATAAGCATGTCTTACTTCTCCATTTACTCGACTTGGTTTTGACTAATCCGTTGATCCAATGCTTGAATAAAACTTTGATTGCTATCAATCCCACGCTGTTTCAAAAGTTGATTGCGTGTGGCAACTTCAATAATAACCGCCAAAGAGCGACCAGGGCGTATCGGAATACGCAAATACGGCACCGAAACCTCGTGTAATACCGTACTTTGATCCGATGCAATCACACGTTCATCTTGCATGGAATCTTGCCAATGCGTCAATTCAATCACCAGACTTAAACGTTTCGCATCGGTAATCGCAGCAGCGCCATATAAATCACGAATATTGATAATACCTAGCCCACGCAATTCCATATGATAGCGCAATAATTCGGGGCTATGTCCCACCAAAACATCAGGGGTAGCTCGCACCAACTCCACCATATCATCAGCGATTAAACGATGTCCTCGAGAAATAAGTTCCAAACCAATTTCACTTTTACCAATGCCACTTTTTCCTGTCAGTAAGACACCCAAACCATAAACATCAACAAACACACCATGTTGCCACGTTTTCGGCGCAAACTTTTGCGATAAAAACAACATCATATCCGCCATAAAATTGGAGGATTCACACTCGGATCCAAACAAGGGGGTATCGGTTCGCTGTGCGGCATCTAAAATACAAGGAGGCGGCTCAACACCACGTGTCACCACCACACCTGCAAGCTTCATTGCAAATACAGCATCGACAGCTTGCTTTCGTTGTTCATCGGTTAATGTATTTAAATAATGGAGTTCGGTTTGACCAATCACCTGCAAGCGGTAATCACTTAAATGTTCAAGAAATCCTGCAAACGCAAGCGAAGGATTTTGCACACGAGGATGATCGATATAACGGTGTAAACCACGTTCACCTGCCAGCAAACGCATTTTCAAGAGCTTGCCTTGTTCAGCAAATATTTCACCTAAGGTAATGCGAGAGGAATCACTCATAACAGCTTTTATTTAATCAAAATCTTGAAATAACTGAGAAACACTTTCGGCATCAGGTGCCGACATAATGGCTTGGCGAAAGCTTGTTTTTTGCAAGTTCCTCGCCAATTTTGCCAAAAGTTCAAGGTGACTATTGGAATCATCATCTGGCACCAAAAGAAGCACGACAATATGTACCAAACGATTATCAATCGCATCAAAATCAACGCCTTCAACATGCCTAGCCAGAGCAATCACAGGGTGTGCTAAATCAGGCATACGGCTATGGGGTATCGCTACCCCATGACCGATACCAGTACTACCCAAACGTTCACGCGCCATGATGAGTTCCAAGACTGGATCAGGATCTAGCGCTGGCAAAATGCCAACCACCTCTGTAAGTAAAGCACGCTTACTACGCGATGTTGGATTTAATAAAATTTGCTCAACTGGAATCATCATAACTTCCTTAGACAGTTTTTTCAGACAGATTCAGGTTCAATCCAATTCAATGTACCATCTGCACGTCGATACAAGGCATTGAGTGCGGAGGATTCTGCATTCGTAAACAACAAGATATGCTGCTTGTCATCCAATTCCATTTGCATGACGGCCTCATCAATACTCATGGTATGCGCTTCCAATACGTCATGATTTAAAACATTTGGTGTATCCGTTTCAGATAGTTCTTCCTGATCCACCTTCAGGTCAAGCACACGGTGAGAGACTTTGATTTCACGGGTTTGACGTTGACCCTGTTGGGTTTGACGTTTACGCAATTTCGCACGGTAACGCTTCAGTTGACGGTTCAACTTATCCATCACACCATCGATTGAAGCATACATGTTATCAGTCTCATGGGAGCCATGAATATTGATACCACTCACTTGCATACTGACTTCACAACTTTGGCGAAATTTTTCAACGGATAACACAACATGAACATCAACAACATGATCAAACGAATGTTTGAGATGTTGTAATTTATCATTCACATAGCTTTTCATCGCATCTGTCAGTTCGACATGGTGACCTGTTATGGATACTTGCATATATACTACCTCCGTACTTGAGATTTACGCGCTTGAGAAGCACGCCTTCTTTGACTGCTTGGTGGCAGCCCAAGTTGTTCACGATACTTGGCAACCGTGCGTCTTGCAATCTCAATACCTTCCGACACAAGACGATCAGCAATTGCCTGATCAGAAATAGGTTTTCCTATGGGTTCAAATTGAATCAATGTCTTCAGGCGTTGTTGAACACGGTACACAGAAATCATACCTCCGCCTCGGGTTGGCAAACCTGAAGAAAAAAAACGTCGTAACTCAATCAACCCTAGTGGCGTTTGTGCATATTTACCATGCGTCACACGGGAAATCGTGGATTCATGCAAACCCACTTGCTCCGCCACATCTTGCAAAGTCAATGGTTTCAATCCCAAAATACCATGGTAAAGAAAATTACGCTGGCACTTCGCAAGGTACAAACCCACTTTTTTCAAGGTTTCACTGCGTTGATCTAAGGCATACATCAACCACTTGGCTTCTTGGCTTGCATGACTCATAAATTCACGATCAGGGCCTTTCCATGTATGTTCCTTCCACTGCTCACTCATGCGAATGCCTCGCCATCCCGATTGTGGAATTTCAACTTCAATGTCGCCATTATTCAAGCTACGGAAAATAATTTCAGGGCGCACATAGATATTAGGTTCTTCGCGTAAACCATGCCCTGGAAAAGGATCCAAATGACTCATACGTTGCCGTGCCAAAACAATATCATCGATAGAGCACCCTGCTTTTTCAGCTAACTTTTCATCATCCTCAGTTAAATATTCTGTGAAATGTAACAATAAACGACGTGATACACGGGTTGCAACATCAACCCCGACCAATTGCAAAAGCAAACATTCTGTCAAATCACGCGCACCAATACCCGCTGGTTCTAATTCATGAACAATGCGTTCAAGGCATTGCGTCACCTGTTCCGCTGACACATCCAGCGCATCTGCCAATTCTTGTGGATCACTACGAAAATATCCGTCATCATCCAAAGAATCAATCAAGGCATGCCCAAGCACCCGTTCAATATCCTGCATCGGCTGTTGATTGATTTGCTCATGTAAGGATTCGCCAAGACTTTGCTCGTTCGTCCACTGTTGCTCGACACTATCTTCGCCTTCTCGACGTGTGTTCGCATACATGCTTTCCCAACGATCATCACCTTCTTGCTTCCAATCTGTATCAGCGGTTGAAGAAGTGGCTTCGGGTTGATTTTTTTCTGCCGCCAAATCTCTTTGTTGAATATTTGGATCGATTTCAAGCAAGGGATTGCTTTCTAAACACTCGTCAATATAAGCTTCAAGCTCCATCGAACTCATCGCCAACACTTTTAAACTTTGTGTCAGTTGCGGTGTTAAAGCAAGACGCTGCCCAAGTTTCTGAGATAAATGCTGACCTAAATTCGACCCAGTCATTTATTGACCTGAACGATCGCAGATGCGGCCTTGCATGCGATTAGAAAAAAAGAAGAAATATATCATTCGTATTTATAAATATAGATGCTTTAAGCTTGTAAAGCAAACTATTTGACCCATCATTCTTTGACTACTTTTTCATCCGACTGTAACGGAGCTAACAAGGTCTTCAATTCGCCATTTTCATGCATTTCACAGACAATATCACAGCCACCTACAAATTCCCCTTTCACATACACTTGAGGAATCGTTGGCCAATCCGCATACTCTTTAATGCCTTGGCGAACCGCATTATCCAACAACACATTCACTGCGGCATAAGGCACCCCATAGTCATTCAATATGGCAGATACCTTCTGTGAAAAACCACACTGAGGCATTTGTGGTGTTCCCTTCATAAATAACACAAGATCATTGCCTTTGACGACATCATCGATTTGTTTCAAAATTGTATTTGACATGTATTCTCCTAAAAAATTATTCTTTTGGTACGCTTGTTGTCAACGCCAAAGCATGAATTGCCGCACGCATATGGTCGCCCAAAGCGGCATAGACCATTTTATGCTGCGACACCCGATTTTTACCAGCAAATGCAGAAGAAACCACCGTAGCTTCAAAGTGGTCATCGCCTGAATAACAGTGCACATCCACTTTAGCATCAGGCAAGGCTTGTATAATTAGTTTTTTAATATCATCCACTTGCACGGTCATGATTCACTCTCTCTTTGATAAAGTTACTTCGCTATCGTACCTGCCCACCGCCGTTAGTAAAGCTATGATACCAGACTCAATGCCGCATATTTTAACATCAAGCGTTTGAGTCCCACCCGTTCAAATTCAATCGAAACACGCGTTGCATCACCACTGCCTTCCAACGATAAAATAATCCCTTCACCAAAACTAGGGTGTGAGACACAACACCCTACAAACAAACCTGAATCATGATTCACCACAGCATGAGAAGCAGTCGAAGTGATCGTTTCCTGAGCTAAATCACGGTGTAAAACAGCTTCAGGTAAATTTTTAATAAACTGGCTTGCCAAGGGATAATGCATATCACCAAACACTTTCCTTTGACGTGCTGAGCTTAAAAGCAAGGCATTCTTTGCCCGTGTTATTCCCACGTAAAGTAAGCGACGTTCTTCAGCAATACCTGTTTCGCCCTCATCCAAAGCCCGTTGATGTGGCAACAAACCTTCTTCAACACCTGCCACGACCACCGTATCAAACTCCAAACCCTTGGCACGATGTAAACTCATTAAATTGATTTTAGGTACATCTTCTTGTGCATCTTCCTCACCCGATTGTAACAGTGCCGCGCGATCCATCACTTCAATCGGTGTCGCATCTTCTTGCATGGCGACTTCAATATAGGATTGTAAGGTGCGAATATTATCCAAACGTGATTCTGCTTCTAACTCACCAAACGCTTGCAAACTATCAATATAAGATGTTTGCTCCAACAGTGCCATCAAACCACGATCAGCCATGGTTTCACTCTTGACACGCAACCGAACCAACAATTTAGCCAAAGGCTGCAATTTCTTTGCTGCGCCCACAGCATCCGCTTCCGCCAATGTATTCAACCAATCCGCTGCACGTTGACCCGAAGAAGCCAGTTGCGCCATGATGTCTTGCTGACCTTTCAAACCAATACCACGTTTGGGTTTATTGACGACACGCAGCAAATGCATGCTATCTGCACAAGCATTCAGTAGCGCCCAAAAACTTAACGCATCTTTGATTTCTAAACGTTCAAAAAAGCCTACGCCACCAATGATTTGATAGGGCATATTTTCACGTCGGAACAGTTGTTCTAAAGCCAGTGATTGGCGATTGGAACGGTACAACACCGCCATATCATCCCACGGCACACCCTTATCGTAATGTTTCTTTAGAAAAACACTGATTTGCCGTGCTTCATCATATTCATCATTGCAGATTCGCCATGCAGGTTGCAATCCATCTTCACGCGTTGCGCGCAAGATTTTGGCATGTCGATTGTGGTTATGATCAATCACGGCATTGGCAAGTTTCAAAATAGACGGTGTTGAGCGATAATTTTCTTCCAAACGATGCACACCCACGCTCACACCTGTCCAAAGATGTTCAAACTCCAAAATATGTCGCACATCAGCACCACGCCAACCATAAATAGATTGATCATCATCCCCAACCACCGTTAAGTTATGATGTTCCGCACACAACAGCGTTAACCATTCGTGCTGTACAGGGTTGGTATCTTGGTATTCATCCACCAAGACATGATCAAAACGACGACGAAGTGCCGCTGAAACATCAGGGTGGTTGCGCAATAAAACGACGGTATTCAAAATTAAATCTGAAAAATCCATGCGTTCCAATTCACGCAATTGCCGTTGATACTCTCCATAGAGTTCACGCAAATCAATGCCGCTCCATATTTGTTCAGGTGCTTGTTCAGGCAATAAACCCTCATGTTTGCATTGCTCAATCCATCCTATTAAATAGGAAGGATGTAATTTACTAGAAGCAATATTTCGATCTTTCAACAAACGTTTTAGCAAGGTACGTTGATCATCGGAATCAATCACCTGAAATGATTTAGGAAATCCTAAAGCATCGGCATAACGACGTAAAAAACGCAATGATAAAGCATGAAATGTCCCAGAAAGAACACCCGCATCATCACCCATCAAGATCGACAAACGATTTTTCAATTCTGCCGCCGCTTTATTGGTAAACGTCACGGCAAGAATACGATGTGGTGCAATGCGTTTTGTGGCAATCAAATGCCCAATACGATGGACAATCGTGCGTGTTTTTCCTGAACCTGCTCCCGCAAGAATCAATTGAGGACCATCACCTGCTTCCACCGCTTGCTGTTGAGCAGTATTCAAATCAAACATGTGTATTCTCCATCGCTTCGCCATGTTTCACGATCATTTTATGATAGGTTGAGAAAATAGCATTGCGCGATAAAAGCCCTAAAACCTTACGCGGATTATCGGCAGAAACCACAGGCATTTGTTCAAATTCCACCCGATCCAACAGTGCAATGGCATTCAGTAAACTATCATTCTCAGAAATCGTTAATACTTTTCGATTGGCAATTTCTGCTGCGACCACCACTTGATCCAACGAAGGGTCAAGCAACCACGCTTGCAAATCGGCAAAGGTAATAATGCCAATCATACAGCCATCATCATCCACGACCTGAACACAGCCCTTACCTGATTTAACATATGCTTTTTTTAATTCTTCCAAACGAGCATGTTCGGAAATGCTTGGCACTGCTTTCCAAGGAATACGTTTCACAGGAATGGCACGCATCCATGAACGTTCTAGCCCCCAATCGGTTTCAATGCCACGTTCTTTTAAGGCTTCTGTCACCGCTGATTCTGTTCCAAAGGCACGTTTGACCAAGGCTGCGACCACACACGCAGCCATCAAAGGCATCATCACTTGATAATTGCCTGATAATTCAAAAATCATCAAAATAGAACTCATCGGGGCTTGTAACATTGCCGCTACCATGGCTGCCGCACCGACCAAAGCATAGGCTTGATAAGATTCTGACATCGTTGGAAATATACCGTGAACAATCAATCCCAAAAAGCCACCTACCATAATGCCAATAAAAACCGAAGGGCCAATCATACCGCCACCAAAACCACCGCCCGCACAAATCACACTGACCACACATTTACTGACAATCAACACGGCTAAAAATAACAACAACGGCACCGTCAATCCAAGCAATTGATGATGAATAGAATCCAATAATACCGATTCAACCGTACCATAACCAATGGACATCACTTCTGGCACCAATAAGGCACACAGCCCTAATAACAAACCCGCAATCGCAGGTCTCAACATAGGATTTTTTACATGCTGCTCAAAATAATGCCGAACCTGAGGCAACGCTTTGAGAATCAGTGTCGCCAACAAACCACATGCAATACCCAATAAGATATACATCGGGATTTCCCAGCTTGAAACCAATGTAAAATCAGGAATGTTAAACATCGTCATATTGCCCAAATAAGCCCGTGTAATCACCGTTGCAATCACCGAAGACAGTACAATTGGGGTGAATGTACTTACCGCATAATCGGTAAGAATGACTTCCAAAGCAAACAGCACACCCGCAATCGGTGCATTGAATGCTGCGGCGATACCTGCTGCGACACCACAGCCCACCAAGGTTCGTATTTGTTTTTCAGAAAGCTTAAAAAGTTGCCCAAGCAATGATGCCAATGCACCACCTAAGGCAACTGAAGGAGCTTCACGCCCCATCGATGCACCACTTCCCACGGAAATCATGTTACTGGTCATTTCGGCAGCCGTTTTGCGAAAACTAATGCGACCACCACGCTCTGATAATGCTTCCAACACTCCAGGAATCACACGCGCTTCGCCTTTCGGTAACCAATAGACATTGATGAAACCAATAATCAATCCGCCGCCAATCGGAGCCAACAGATAAACATACCATGCAATATTGCCCAGTGCAGCCGACCATGTTTGCTCACCCGTCCAAAACACACTGACCCACTCAATCCCAAAACGAAGCCCTAAAACGCCATAACCCACCAAAACACCTGCAAAAACAGCAAGACATCCAAGATATAAATTTTCATGCATCAGCAACCAGTGTTCAAGTACATGTATATATTTTTTCATCATGCCGCAAAGCTAACTTGAAGCTAGCACTGCGGATAGTCCCCAAAACATTCGATGATGGGTATAAAAGCTTATCCTTGAGAGCCTCTTAAAGCATTCACGATATCAATCGTTGATGCCGATTTATTCAAGGTATAAAAATGTAATCCAGCCACGCCTTCTTGCAAAAGCTCTTGGCATTGAGTGACTGCCAAATCCACACCCATATTTCTAACAGCATGCAAATCATCACCCAGTGGTTCCATTTGTTGATGAACACCATCAGGAATGGATGCGCCACACATCTTCGAAAAACGCACAATTTGTTCATAATTAAGAATCGGCATCATCCCTGGAATCAAAGGCATCGTAACACCTGCTTTATCTGCGGCATCACGGAAACGGAGAAACAACTTGTTGTCAAAAAAGTATTGCGTGACGGCACAAGTCGCACCCAAATCCTGCTTCATTTTTAAATAACGAATATCATCATCCATGCCACCCTTCGATTCAGGATGACCTTCGGGATACGTCGCACAGGCAATCGAGAAATCACCTCTCGCACGAATCAACGCAATCAAATCTGTGGCATGAGAAAAACCACCTTTCACCGCTTCAAAGGCAGCTTGTCCATCAGGTGCATCACCGCGTAAGGCTAAAATATTTTCAATGCCTGCCCCTGCGTAATCATTCAATAAATCAGCCAATTGCTCTTTTGTTGAGCCGACACAGGTTAAATGCGCCACAGGGCTTAAACCTGTTTTTTCTTTGATACCCAAGACAATCCGTTTGGTGCGTTCCTGTGTGCTACCGCCAGCGCCATACGTCACCGAAATATACGCAGGCTGAATCACCTGTAATTCTTCTAAACAGCGCCATAAATTGGCTTCACCTTTGTCTGTTTTTGGTGGAAAAAACTCACATGATATTAACGGAGCATTGCGCTCTAAAAGCATGGTTGATAATCGCATTTTATAACCTCGGAACGGTCACGCCCGTCTGACCTTGATATTTACCTGCACGATCTTTGTAAGATGTTTCACACACATCATCCGCACCAAAAAATAAAAATTGTGCCACGCCCTCATTGGCATAAATCTTCGCGGGCAATGTGGTGGTATTTGAAAACTCTAAAGTCACATGCCCTTCCCATTCAGGCTCAAGCGGCGTGACATTCACAATAATGCCGCAACGTGCATAGGTCGATTTACCCAAGCAAATTGTCAACACAGAACGGGGGATGCGTAAATATTCCACTGTACGCGCCAAGGCAAAGGAATTGGGTGGAATAATGCAAACATCGGATTTCACATCGACAAAACTATTTTCATCAAAGTTTTTAGGATCTACAGTCGCTGAGTTGATGTTGGTAAAAATCTTAAATTCATCCGCACAACGGACATCATAACCATAGGATGATAAACCATAAGAAACCAAGCCCTGCCCATCTGCATCCTTCACTTGTCCATCAACAAATGGCTCAATCATGCCTTGTTCTTGCGCCATTTGGCGAATCCACGTATCACATTTGATGGACATGCCACCTCCGTTAAATCACTCATTTTATTCACTTTTAGGCGACGCAGGATACATCAAAAACACAAACAGGAAATAATAGCTTGCATCTTGTCTCATTTCTTACTAGAAATCGCCGCGCTGAAGCACGTATGACAGCTTGGCCAGATAGCTCAGTCGGTAGAGCAAGGGACTGAAAATCCCTGTGTCC
This sequence comes from Mariprofundaceae bacterium, assembly GCA_030950975.1. Lineage (GTDB taxonomy): Bacteria > Pseudomonadota > Zetaproteobacteria > Mariprofundales > Mariprofundaceae. The sequence goes on from JAUZQL010000341.1 coordinate 10,250, forward strand.
TTGGTTCGATTCCAAGTCTGGCCACCATTTTTAAGATTCACGCATGGACTTTTCAATTTAAGATTCACGCATGGACTTTTCAAATTCATTTCTTCTTTATCTCCAAGTTCTTGTGTTGGAGATTTCTTTTTTTAACAGTGCGTAACATCCATCACTAAAAAGGAAGCTTAACAGCTTCCTTTTTTATTTAGGTATGCGTAACACCAGTTACAATTTTGTATTGCTTGTTGAACAGCTACTCTTTAAAAAGCATTCTTATTCGTAAAACCCTTAAATATCGTGAGAAAAACAATTTTTAAGTCGAAGAAAATCGACCAACGGCGAATATATTCAAGATCATATTCCACACGTTTTTCCATCTTATATAATGTATCGGTTTCACCTCGCCAACCATTGATTTGCGCCCAACCTGTAATTCCGGGTTTCACTTTATGGCGCCACATATAACCTTTAATCAACTTTCTGTATTCTTCATTATGAGCAACAGCATGAGGTCTGGGCCCAACCACACTCATGCACCCCTGCAATACATTAAAAAACTGGGGCAATTCATCAAGTGATGTGCGCCTAAGAAAAGCACCAACATTCGTAATTCTTGCATCACCTTGAGTGGCTTGCCTAATCATCGTTTCATCATTATCACACGTGGTCATCGACCTAAATTTGTAGACCTTAATTTTCTCGCCATTAAGACCATAACGAGTTTGTTTAAAAAGAATGGGGCCCGCAGATGTCGTTTTCACTGCATATGCAATGATGAGCAATAATGGCGAAATGACAGTTAAGATGATCGAGGATAAAATAATATCCTCCAAACGCTTCAATAAACCAAATGATCCCGTTAGCGGTGTTTCACAAAGAGCAAATGCAGGCAATCCAGCGATATCCATTTCTTTTGCAGACAATAACTGAAAAACAAACAAATCAGGCACTAAAAATATAGATGCCGTTGTATCTTGTAATTGGTCAAACACTTCGCGCATGCGTTTCTCTGAGCGCATGGGTAGTGCTAAGTACACATATTCAATCCCTTCATCTCGAACAAAAGCATATACATCTTTTGTTTTGCCAAGCACGGGAATATTTAGAACCGTTGTATTTTCTTTTTGCTTATCATCATCAAAGAAACCGACTACTTGCATGCCCATCCAATCAGCTTCTTGGATTCGCTGCGCTAATTTTAATCCTAAGTCACCAGCACCTACAATAACCACGCGACGACTATTACAGCCTTTTTTTCGAAGGTTACGCAAGAACAAGCGTTGCAAGATATGCATCACAGACAATAGGATAGGTGTTAAAACAAACCAACTTCCGATTAACAATCGTGAATAAACATCACTACTTTTCGTTGCCCATGCTAAAAAAACAAGCAATACAATAACGATGCTCCATCCTACAAGGAGCACACTAAGCTCATGCCACAAAGGTGAACCTCGCCATGCTCTGTAAGCTCCCATCAAACTCATGGCACCCCAAGTAAATGCTCCACCCAATATCGCTACAATCACATACGATTTGTTAAAATTGAGCCCATAAAACATACAAAGCAAAGGCACAAGTGCATAGACCAACCCCACATCAAGCAAGCGCTGAATCACTGAAAGCCAAGAGTGATTACGCATCATAGCTCTGCCCTTCACTAAATTTTTACTCACTTTGTTTCTTCTCCCAGCTCCATGCATGTCGTATAATAACTGATAAGTCATTATACTTTGGAATCCAACCCAAGGTGTCTTGAATTAAAGTTGAATCTGCCACCAATACTGCAGGATCACCCACTCTTCGTTTACCTTCAACCACAGAAATATTCCTTGCTGACACATGCCTACATGCAGCAATCACTTGTGCCACTGAAAATCCTTGCCCATTTCCTAAATTATATCGATGACTTTTATTTGATACGAGCATATATTGCATTGATAGCCAGTGTGCCTCACATAAATCAACGATATGAATATAATCTCTAATGCAAGTACCATCCTGCGTGTCATAATCCCTACCGAACACAGTTATGCCATCGCGTTTCCCC
>JAUZQL010000342.1 GCA_030950975.1 Mariprofundaceae bacterium
ACAAACGGTATATAAATTAAAAATCCTATTTCAAAAGCTGTGCGAAGCTCACTAATGACAAACGATGGAATCAAGACATGCATGGGCGTGTCATTCGCTGTTTGAGGCTTCTCAATATGAGCTGCATTTAGAAATAATAGCAAATCATCTTCTCGGGTTTGTTTCAGCATAAAACTACGAATCGGTGCCAAAGCTCGATCAAATGCTACGGATTGATTGATGTCTTCAGCTAAATAAGGTTGAAGCGCTTCCGCATCAATTTTATTCCAAACAGGCATCATAATAAACATGGTCATAAACAATGCCAAACCAATCAGAATTTGTGTTGGCGGACTTTGTTGTGTTCCAAGTGCTTGACGCAAAAAAGCAAATACGACGACGATTCGTGTAAATGATGTCATCATCACTAAAATAGAAGGGGCAAGTGTCAAAATAGTCATAAAGCCGAGTATTTTCAGCCCTGTAAACCAATCATTGGGATCTTCGCTATCCCCTAAGCTTAACGATAAGGTTGGAATGTCCGCAGCCCATGACGTATGAGGCATCAACAGAAGTAAAAGCAATATCAATCTAAACATGCTATTTTTTCTCCATTTCGTGGGAATCTTGCTTCACAGCAAGCTTATCAATCACCTGTATATGCCCATTGGATAAACCTAAAATATAAATGTTATCATCTCGTAGCACTTCCAGAACAGTATGTTGTGAATCCAACGATAGACGTTGTATCACACACATCGATTCACCTTTTTTATTGGGGAAATGTTGTTTTTGTAAACGCTTCAAAGCCCAAACCAAAGCTGCAAAAATGGCTAAAACCAATGCCAATGCAGCAATGGATTGAACCATCATCATAGCAAACCCTTCTTGCATCAACGTTAACCTAGACTTTTCACACGTTCGCCCGGTGGAATCACCTCCACAATCCGAACGCCCAACTTACCATCTGCCGTTACCACTTCGCCACGTGCAAAGACTTGACCATTGGCAAGAATATTCACTTCTGCATTGGCTTCTTTCTTTAAATCCACAACCGTTCCACGCCCCAAGCGTGTCACAGCATGCAGAGGCATATCCACACGTCCTAATTCCACACTGATTTCCAAAGGTACATGCATAATCACTTCAAGATTAGGGCGAGTTCCATCTTCTTTTACGTCAATATTTTCTACAACATCGTCACTCATTCCACACCCCTCTATGCTACTTTATTAAGAATCTCAGCCGCTAGTACACCATCTTGACTGCCCGCTTGAGCTTGAAACATCACTGTATTATTCACCCATAATGTCGCTGGTTCCCCTTCATTCACCTGAAATGGCAAATAATCACCTTCTGATAAACGCAAGAAATCCTCAATCGTTAGGCTGCATTCACCTAAACGTAAAATAATAGGCATCGGCACAACACTTAAAGATTTTTCCATCGCGGCTTTCCATTCTTCATCCACCACCACAGCATCATCACTGACGGTTGAACGTAAATTATCCAACATCGGCTCTAAAAATGTTCGTGGGTAATGCAAAGCAAAACTACCTGTTGTTTTTTCATCCAGTTGAATATTGAAATACATCGAAAAACAGTTTTCTGTCGCCCCAGCCACACTGAGAAACTGTGGGTCTGTATCAATTTTAAACAGTTCAAAATCTAAAATCGTGACTGGCTCCCAAGCCGTTTCAAGATGCTTTTCCAAACTTTTAGCAATGCGCTGGGATAAACGCCGTTCCACAGGTGATAAAGCTTTGGGAATCTCTCCACATGCTTCTCCATCCCCACCTAACATGGCATCCACATGTGCAATAATGAGCGGCACATCAAATGCTAACATCATTGGTCCATAACCTTCTACGGTATAAGCAAAAAACACTCTCGTTTTTTCATCTGTAATAATATCTCGATAGCCTTCTTCAAGCATGTGATCGAATGCCACGCCAATATCACGGTTAAACGTATCAGACCATTGATCCTTTAAAAATTCAGCCATGCGCTCTTGAAGATTAACAAACAAAGGGTAACGAGCTGGACCATCCACTTCACCTGATTCAAAGTTATAAGACTCAATGTTTTCAGGTTGTTTTAAGGGTGGTAAAGAGGCAAACAAGGCTTCTGCTTGCTCCATAGGCTCCATACTTGCCATCAAAGCTTCAATCTCTTCAGGCTCTAAAATGGGTGATGACTGTCTATCTTTTTCAAGTTGGTCTGTTGAAGCTGACTCATCCACTTCAGTCCTCTGAACATCATCCGCTTCGTCTATCATTGAGAAACAAAGTCCGTGAAATAGACCTTCCGCACAGGTTTACCCGGAAACTCTTTATTGAGACGGAAAACAATTTCCTCTTTCAATTCATATTTACCTTTAGCTGTACGTATTTCTTTGAATGTTTTGTTAGACAGCAGCGTTAAAATCAAATCATTGACTTTTGCCTTACCAAGATCACTGCTTAAACGTACTTTATCTTCTTCATTACGGACTTCTAACTTGATTTTTGTGCGTAAAAACCGACTTTGATCTGCATCTGCTAAGTTAATAGTTAAATTATCTACATCAATTAAAATAGGCGGAGACTCAGGATCTTCCACTTCCACTTCGGGAACTTTCGTCTCTTCTGTTTGCGTTGGTGCAGTATCTGTTGGTGGCGTGTCAGGTGTTTGAAGAAGTTTCCAAGCAATAAAGCCCCCAACTGCTAAAATCAATACCAGTAATACCACAATAATGATTTGCATAAGATTACCCGATGATTTTTTCGTTTCTACTTCTTCCTCATCTGCCATCAAAAGCTCCTAATTACTTATTTATAGACAACAATTTCAACACGTCGATTATGACTTCGACCAAAGGGTGTACTATCTGTCGAAATTGGTTTTGAAGGGCCATATCCTGCCAACGATAAACGAACTGGATTCACCCCTTCTTCTTCCAAGATATGCAAGACTGATGCCGAACGCGCCAGCGTTAAGCTCCAAGGGTCAGGATACTTTCCACCTTTCACCACAGCACTACTATCGGAGTGTCCATTAATACGAATACGCCCTGGTGAAACAGCCAACATCCTCGCTAAACGTCGCAACACTTTAATGGTATCAGGCTTTAATACTGCCGAGCCTTTATCAAACAAAGCAACATCTGGCATACGCAAGTAAAGTCGATCTTTGATGATGATGCCCTTCACCTTATGCGCCAGACTTGAATTTTGGAGTACAACATGACTATTTTGACGCATCGCCAACATCAGTTCTTTTGGTGTAATGACTTTTTGCAACATTGACGGTGGAATAATATTTATTTCTGTTTTATCACCAGCATTCATCACCGATACAGCTTTTTTAAAATACGTAGATATATCCTGCAAACCCGTATTATCTAAGGTCGACATGGACACCAAAAGAATAAAGAACGTCAACATCAGGCTGACCAAATCCGCAAACGTTGTCATCCACGCTTCAGGATCTGGTTTATAAACAACCGGCCACTTTTTTTTCTTTGCCATATCAGAAACCTTTATTTGGCGCAGCTACCGCCGCACGTTGATTGACTCTAAAGTCTTTCTTACCACCCGATTCCCCTTCAGGATGCTCTGTTGTCGGTCTAAACTTCAAGGTTATTTCTACACGACGATTAAGCTCAGGATGCCCAACAATAGGATGTTGATCTCCCATGCCTGCGACAATCATTCGAGAAGCTCCCACCCCTCGCTGTGCCAAACCATGGAACACACTCATGGCTCTTGCCGCAGATAGCTCCCAATTACTTGCATAAAGTGAACTCCGAATAGGCTTATCATCGGTATGACCCTCAATACGAATCTCAATCACATCAGGCAATGAAAATACCTTGGCTAACTCATCCATTAAATGATCACTCTTATGCGATAGCTCCACCTGCCCCGATGCAAAAGCAATGCGTTCTGGAAAACGAACACGCACAGTATCATCTGCTAAAGACAAGGCATGCAAACCATTCTCACCTAGTTTTTTAGCGACTTCCGTCAAAGCTTTGGCAGTTCGTTTGGGTGCCGATGAACCCTTCACGATATCTCTTGCTGGCATTGCAGGTCCTTTGCCATCGGCAAGGTTTGCCCCATAAGGCAGTGGACTAAATGTTCCTGCCAATGAACCCAGTGCTGCCATACGTTTTTCTTCAACAATCACCGCCATCGATGTTAGCAAAATAAAAAATGCCAACATTTGCATCATCAATTCAAGAAAAAGTGCTGCGCCAATATCCTTGGGAGGATCAATAGGGTTCGGTTTCTTTTCAGGCTTTGCCATGATTATACCACCTTAATCGAACGATGATGTCCGTTCTTTTGGTGGTAAGTAACCCAATAGTTTTTGTTCCATCACACGGGGGTTTTCACCTGCAACAAGGGATTGTATGCCTGTTAAAATAATTTCTAACACCAATACTTCTTCTGCACTTCGGGTTTTAAGTTTGCCTGCCATCGGTAAAAATAAAATATTCGCCAAAAGTGCGCCATAGAAAGTGGTTAGTAATGCTACAGACATGGATGGGCCAATTGATGAGGGATCAGACATATTGGATAACATCAATACAAGCCCCACCAATGTTCCAATCATTCCCATCGATGGTGCATACGTTCCACAAGCAGTCAGCATATCCGAACCTTCAAGATGACGACCTGATATTTTATCCATTTCCATATATAAAATATCTTCGATTTCCGATGGTTCCTGACCATCAATGGCCATTTGAAGTCCTTTTGCCATAAATTTATTTTCAATGTCGCCGACTTTGCTTTCCAAAGCCAAAATTCCATCTTTACGAACCACTTGTGCTAATTCTACCAGTTCGGCAATCACATCCTTGCCCGCTTGAACCTTATACATAAAGGTTTTCATGATAACACCAACGAGACCAATCACTTTAGGCAGAGGGTAACCCACCAAAATAACACCAACAGTACCGCCAATCACAATAAGGATTGAAGGAACATCAATAAATCCCATCAAACCCGGTCCAATAGCAAACCCCACCAAGCCAAATGCGACCAAAATCCCTATGACTGTTGCAATATCCACGCCTACCTCCCATGTCAATCAATGCTCATTATTTAATTTCAAAACATCTGTTAAGAAAGGCAAAAGCAAGAAGCGTGCAAGGTTTAAATAGTTGTAACGGATGTTACGCATTTTGATGAAAAATAAGCATCATTCCATGCTTAGGAAGTATGGCTTTAGCCATGCCCTGATACTTCATTCGGCGCGGCTAAAGCCGCACTTCCAGATCATGAACACACAGCAACGTTCATCCCCTAAATTCGATGAAAAGATCATGCTATGATGCTATGCGTAACATCAGTAAATAAGCACGCTAATAAAGAGGCATACAGGATAAACTCAGGTATCCAAACGCTTGACCCTTGCAGTTTTAATTTTACAGTTCGTCGCATGTTGCGCTTAAATATAAAAAATAAACCTTGGTTTTCGGCTTTTTCAAAGTCATTCCTTGTTCTTTTTATGGTGCAACTTTTGGTTTCTGCATCATGTATTTCAACAGCTGAAGCAGAAGCAGCAATTCATGTCGCACCTGTGACAGCACATTGCCATCAGGTCATGATGAACGATGCTCATGCAAGCAAGACAGGTGTTCATCATGTAGCTTGCAGCCACTGTGATACCCCTGAATATGTGGTATCAGCGCATTCAAGCTTGATGTTCGATTCTGTCACGCCTGTTTTATTGGCAATCATCCTATTGCCGCAAGTTTCTAATCGTCCATTATTGCAACATATCGCTACAACGGAAGAAGACTACGCTCCTCCACGCAGCACAACCCTCCTCTACCATACAACTCGTCGTATTTTAATTTAAATACCCCCTTCTGCTCTTTGTCACATCGCCATGATGTGATGTGTTGTTGTGCGCTTTTCAGCCTCAACCTCACAAAGAATATTGCAGGAGGTTCTGGATGTTGTATCCAAAACATATATGCCTTATCGGCATGCTTTTAGGGACTTTTCCCCAAATAACATTTGCTCAGAATACATTAACACTTCAACAGGCGGTCAAACAAGCTGTTTCAGCATCGCCCTACTTAGCCGCTCAAGTCAAACAGACGGATGCCTTGCATGAAGTCGCACCACAAGTATCAAGTTTGCCTGATCCTAGATTATCAGTGAATGCATTGAATTTACCGATCAACAGTTTTTCTAGCACCCAAGAAAATATGACACAGTGGCAAGTTGGTATCAGTCAAGCCATTCCCTCATGGGGTAAATTATCATTAAAGGCAGATATTGCTGATCAATTGGCAGATATTGCCAAATTCAATACCGATGAAGTACGCCTCAAATTGATTGAACGTGTAAAACACCGCTGGTGGAATCTAGCCTATTTGGATCATGCTTTAGCCACCGTGACAAAAAACCAAGATTTATTGCGTCAATTGATTCGCATTGCAGAAACCAAATACAAAGTGGGCGAAGGTCTGCAACAAGATGTGCTCTTGGCACAATTGGAACTCTCCAAATTATTGGATGTTCAGATTCAACTAACATCATCACGCAGACAAGAAGAAGCCCTTTTAAACCGCTTGCTGCATCAAACTACCCATCAAAGCATTCAACTACCCCAAGATGTGTCAGAAACATTAGCTGATATAGGTTCAGAATCTGATTTATTTCAACAAGCCCTACACACTCGACCTCTTTTGGCGCGTGAAACATCACGCATTGCCAGCATGGAAAATCGTGTTTTATTGGCGGAAGAAGATAATAAACCTGATTTTATGCTGGGCGCAGCCTATGGCTTACGCAGCGGTGTCAATCCTGCTAATGGACAAAATCGTGCTGATTTATTGAGTCTTCGCATCAGTATGACATTGCCTTGGTTTACCCAAGACAAACAAGATCACCAAATCGATCAACGTAAAGCAGAATTGGCACAAGCTGAATTTTCTTATGATGATATGAAAGATATGGTGCTTGCAGATGTTTCCAAATCTTTCACGGCTTATGTTCAAGCCAAACAACAAACGAGTTTATATAAAACAGGGATTATTCCACAAGCCAATCAAACCGTGTCTTCCATGCTGGCTGCTTATCAAGTCAACAAAGTCGATTTTCTCAATCTGGTTCGCGCTCAAATCACACTTTACAATTATGAAACCCAATATTGGAAAGTATTGGCAGAAGCCCATCAAAGCCAAGCAAGCTTGGATGCGGCAATTGGGCGTTGACTGCCATGAATTCACAACAAACAACATATCTCTTCAATACAGGTGGTCAATCCAATGAATAAAACAACCATGATAATAGCTGCTTTCATGCTAATGATAGGTTTGGGTGGTGGCTACTGGTTTGCCCCTCACACTTCTAAGCATGAAGAAGCCACAACTAAAAAAGATGCACCTAAAGTTCTTTTTTATCGCAATCCGATGAACCCAAATATTACCTCACCCGTCTTTACAAAAGATAGTATGGGCATGGATTATATCCCTGTTTATGCGGATGATGGTCATGATACATCCGCACCTGTAGGCACTGTAAAAATCAATCCAACCATGGTTCAAAACATCGGTGTTCGTACCGTTAAGGCCAAGTTGCAAACTTTATCCCGAAGCATTCGCACAGTTGGTCGTGTGACTTATAATGAAGAACGTGTGGCACGTTTACATCCCAAATATAATGCCTGGGTTGAAAAAATTATGGTGGATAAAACAGGCGAGCATGTTCACAAAGGTACACGTCTCATTTCCATTTATTCGCCACAATTGGTCGCAACCCAAGAAGAATATTT
>JAUZQL010000343.1 GCA_030950975.1 Mariprofundaceae bacterium
CAACTCCAGTTGAACTTGAAGCAACACAGTGGACACAAATATTGGGGCGCATACAAGTTCATGAATCCGATAAATCAGCTGCTAGAGAGGCTATTGATGATTATGTAAATGCAGTAAAAAATGTAAAACAAGACTTAAATAATCAAGAGGTGCGCAAGCTGTTTTGTGAATCGTCAAAAGTTTTCAAACAAAAACTAACTAACTATGTGCTACGTCGAGATAAACGAGAAGAGCCCGCGATTAAAAAATTTCAGGAAGCTACTGGCGAGGAATATCATGCATATCGACAGGAAGCAGAAATCTCGATTGAAACCATTGATTTAACCACTGAATGGAAGCAATCCGTTTGTGCTGCTGAGGCATTGTCATTTGTTGCAAGTCAATCCGATGATTGCACTGCCAAGCGGCTCCGCCTTACGCTCGGAAATGGACATGGTATAGCAACCTTTCTTGATCAAGCGCATCAGGATAACAAAGAAGATAAAGAGCAAATAAAAAACGATTCTATTTCCGAGAATAATACAGAACCTGATTCTCAAAAACCATTAGATGAAAAGCGTCAACTTCGGGTTGAATGGTGGAAGAATGTTCTGATACAACCCTTCTCCCAAAAGGACGGCGAGAAGAACGATTTTGCTTTGTTTGAACATCCTGCAATTTTAGCTGCAAGCAAAGAAATTGAGGATGTCTGCAAGAAGGGTGAAAAAGTTTTAGTTTTTGGACGATTTACACGCCCCTTACGAGCATTGGTGCAACTTCTTAATGCACGAGAAATGTTATGTCGGATTGATAAGAAAGAATTGTGGCCGCAGTCGAAATTCTGTGAGAAGGATAATTGGAATGCAGTCTTGGCTGCGCATAAACAATTGCAGAGACAAGGGGTACTAGATAAAAAATCTTTGAATGAAACGTTGGCAAAACAATACCAAACATTCGAAACTCATCGTCAAAATATCCAAAAAACTCTAATCGTATCTATTGAAAAAGAGTTTAAGGAAAAGGAACCTGATCAACGTGTTCGCGCGATTTTCAATGAATTTAAAAACCATGATAAAGATGTCTTGAAACCAATGGTAAAAGCCATGCAAAGTCTCATGGGAATGAACTTTAAAAATGCCCAATCAAAGGATCTTGTACAAATATTTATCGATATTGTCATGGCTGCGACGGATCATGAAGAAGGTGATACCGATGGAAATGGAAGCTTGAATAAGAAAGAAGCATCAGCTCTCTGGGTTGCTTTTAAAACAAAGCTGATTGAGGAATATAGCCACACCGAAGGTGGATTTTCTCGCCTTATGAATGGTGAAACGGAAGCTTCAACACGTCAATTATTGCAATTATCTTTTAATCGAAAAGAAGGTCATCCAAGTGTTTTGGTAGCGCAATCGTTGGTGGGTCGCGAAGGACTTAATCTTCATAAAGCTTGTCGGACTGTTGTGCTGCTTCACCCTGAGTGGAACCCTGGAATTGTAGAACAACAAATTGGTCGAATTGATAGGATTGGAAGTTTATGGGAAGAAAAATTATATCAAGCCACTAAGGCAGGGAAACCAAATGATCATATTCCAAGAATTGAAATTCGTCCTGTCATTTTCAAAGGAACATATGATGAAAAAAACTGGCAGATATTACATCATCGTTGGGATGACCTACGCGCCCAACTTCATGGTATTGTTATACCTCCACTGATCGCTAAGGACTATTCAAAAGACTTGATTAACGAAATAAACAATGCGGCTCCAAAATTTTCTCCACCTAAATTCAGACCATAACATTGCTGTAGTAACTGATGTTATGCACTCTGGTGAAAAAAACCGTCATTCCATGCT
>JAUZQL010000344.1 GCA_030950975.1 Mariprofundaceae bacterium
TGGAAGCATACAAGCAACACCAATACTAATGGTCACACATCCTGCATCGGTTGCATAATCATGTTTTAATTGTAAATCCTGAACATGTTGACGCAAAGCATCTGCGATTAGTTCAGCTCCTTCGATGGGCGTATTCGGAAAAAAGAACTCATATCATCCGAAGTATCACCCATCATACTTGGCCATTTCTGTAAACGCTGACAAAAGCGCTCTACTTGCTCATCATGTCCTTCATATTCAGCAATAACCATCAATTGAAGCAAGCTATTTTCATGGTTAGGTTCAAGGTATAATGTTTTCTGAAAATGTTGTTTGGCTTGATCCAAGTGATTCTCCGCTTGCATGATGCTTATGAAACCTAAGTAAGCAAAAAGAATGCCTAGTACCTCATAAAAAAAGCCTGCTGTGTCAAACACAACAGGCTTTTTTTTACAGCTTAAAGGGCTATGGCATTCACCTTACCCTTCATTCAACTCCTTCAACCATATTTCCAAAAAGTGGATATTAAAATCGGCATTTTGAAAAGCGGGGTTCGCCAATAAACGGCGGTGCAGTTCACAATTGGTCGTGATACCGATAATCGCCAATTCATCAATCGAGCGTTGCATACGACGAATACATTTCTCACGATCCCGCGCATGTGTAATCACTTTGGCAATCATAGAATCATAATGTGGTGGCACTTTATAACCCGTGTAAACAGCGGAATCGACCCGAACACTACGACCACCCGGTGCGTGATATAATTCAATGGTACCGGGGGAAGGCATGAATTTAAAAGGATGTTCCGCATTGATACGACACTCAATGGCATGCCCTTTCATTTTAATTTTCTTTTGATTAAAGGCTAATTTCTCACCTGCTGCCACACGAATTTGCCATTCAATCAAATCCACACCTGTGATAAATTCACTGACAGGATGCTCCACTTGAATGCGTGTGTTCATTTCCATGAAATAAAAGGATTGATCTGGGTTAAGTAAGAACTCAATCGTACCTGCACCTTCATAATTCACAGCTTTGGCAGCCGCCACACCTGCAGCGCAAATCGCCTTGCGCGTTTTTTCACTAATCGAAGGGCTAGGTGCTTCTTCAAGCACTTTTTGATTATTGCGTTGAATGGAGCATTCACGTTCAAATAAATGCACAAGGTTACCATGACTATCACCCAACACTTGCACTTCAATATGACGTGGCACTTCAAGAAACTTTTCAATAAATACAGTATCATCACCAAACATTGCTTTGGCTTCAGTTTGGCAAATATTAAAGGCATTCGAGAGGGAAACTTCGGAGTGAACCACCTTCATGCCACGACCACCACCACCCGCTGCTGCTTTGATAATCAGAGGGAACCCTGTTTCTTCAGCAACCTCGTGTGCTTCTTCCGTTGAACGCACTGCACCTGAAGATCCAGGAACCAAAGGTACATTCGCTTCAAGCATACGTTGTTTGGCTTTGACTTTGTCGCCCATAATACGCATTGATTCAGGTGTGGGACCAATCCAAGTCAATCCTGAAGCAATGACAATTTCAGCAAATTCAGCATTTTCAGCCAAAAAACCATAACCAGGGTGAATCGCTTGGGCATCCGTCAGTTCTGCTGCTGCCATAATGGCAGGAATATGTAGATAAGATTGTGCGCCTGCGGCAGGGCCAATACAAATCGATTCATCGGCAAGACGCGTATGCATGGCTTCTTTATCAGCTTCTGAATAAACCGCTACCGTAGCAATGCCCAACTCCTTACATGCACGAATAACACGAACAGCAATTTCACCACGATTGGCAATAAGAATTTTATGAAACATAGTCAATCCCTTAAGCTGGTTTAACAACAAACATCGCTTGTCCAAACTCAAGCGGTGTTGCATTATCAACCAAAATCTTTTCCACAACACCGTTGTATTCTGCTTCAATCTCATTCATCAATTTCATGGCTTCAATAATACAAAGGGTATCACCTTTTTTCACCGATTGACCTTCCACTACAAAGGGATCGGCATCAGGACTTGAAGCACTATAAAAAGTTCCGACCATCGGAGATTTCACGATATGAGCATCATCGGGTTCTGTATTGCTAACAGCTTCCACTGTGGCAGTTGTGATGGCCACTGGAGCGGCTGCTACGGGTGCAGGTGCGAGTGCTGTTTCAGTGACATCATGTTGACGTGAGATGCGAACAGATGTTTCACCTTCAGAAATTTCAATTTCAGAAATATCTGAGTCTTCGACCATTTTAATTAATTTACGGATTTCAGTAAGGTTCAAGTTATACTCCTTGTGGTATTCATTTGTTGTACAAGACCACGCAATGCCAAGTGATAAGAGCTGGCACCAAAACCAGCAATCACACCCAATGCAATGTCTGA
>JAUZQL010000345.1 GCA_030950975.1 Mariprofundaceae bacterium
ACTGCCCATTTATGCTCAACCATAACACCATCTCAAAACCCTTACCCAGCTTTGGTGAGCGCCAACATTTCATGAGCATTGGTAGTTTTCGACATGCGCCCAATTGGGATGCTGTGTTATGGCTTAAACAAGATATATGGGCGCTGATTCGTCAACAACTTCCCCAAGCTGAACTGCATATTTATGGTTCTTATACACCACCCAAAGCCACAGCCCTACATGCACCCAAACAAGGTTTTTATATCGAAGGTCGTGCGGCATCGGCTTTAGATGTCAGTCAACACGCACGTTTATGTCTTGCACCCTTACGCTTTGGTGCGGGCATCAAAACCAAGCTTGCCGATGCCATGCAAACAGGCACACCTTCGATTACCACATCCGTGGGTGCCGAAGGTATGCACGGTGATTTGCCTTGGGGCGGTAAGGTTTGCGATGATGCCCAAGCGTTTGCGCAAGCAGCCGTTAATTTGTATCACGATGACGTCGCTTGGCAACAAGCCCAACAACACGGTTTTGATATTTTACAACATTGGTTTAACGCCAAAAACCATCAAAAGCAGCTTATTCAAGCAACCTTGAGCATTCAAAATAATCTTGAAGAGCATCGTTTACACAATTTTACGGGCTCAATGTTGCGTCATCATCATCATCGAAGCACCGAGTTTATGTCCCGTTGGATTGAGCAAAAAAACACAATCACAGATTGATTTTATTGACCTGATATGACGCACTTTGATGAAAAAATAGCGTCATCCCCGAAATTGTTTATCGGGGATCGTTTAAAAGCCCAAATTCATGACACAAATCATTCATTATTCACGCAATAATTCAGTAATACCTGTTTTGGAACGTGTTTTTGCATCGACTGTTTTGACAATCACAGCACAATAAAGGTTGGGACCACCTGATGCTCCCGGCATTGAGCCTGAAACAACAACGGAATACGGTGGTATTTCACCGTAAGAAACCTTGCCTGTTGCACGATCAATAATGCGTGTAGATTGACCAATATATACACCCATCGAAATCACTGAACCTTCACGAACAATCACGCCTTCGACGATTTCAGAACGTGCGCCAATAAAACAATTATCTTCAATAATCGTTGGCGTAGCTTGTAATGGCTCAAGTACACCACCAATACCAACACCACCTGATAAATGAACATTTTTACCAATTTGCGCACATGAACCAACCGTTGCCCATGTATCCACCATGGTGCCTTCATCCACATAAGCACCAATATTCACATACGATGGCATCAGCACCACTTTGTTCGCAATATAAGAACCTTTACGTACAGCCGCAGGTGGAACAACACGCATACCACCCTTGCGAAACATATCTTCGCCCCAATTGGCAAATTTCTGCGGTACTTTATCAAAATACGTTGTACCTGCGCCATGAACGACTTCATTATCATGCAGTTTGAAAAATAATAAAACTGCTTTTTTCAACCATTCATTGGTTTTCCAAACCCCATCTTCATTCTTTTCCGCTACACGAATGCCACCATCATCCAATAAATCCACGGCGCGAATCACTGCCGCACGGACTTCTGCATCTGCTGAATGCATATCCCAAGTATCACGTGTATCCCAAGCTTGTTCGATGACTTTTTGTAAATGGTTCATAATCTCTCCTTATTATTCATTCAATCGAATCACCATCAATAATGAGGTGGTGGAACTTCTTCATCAGGGCGGGCAAGTTGCGAGCTCATCATGCCTCGCAAAGATACTTGCATACGCTTCATATCCTCTTTCAGACGTGCCAATTCTTGTTGTTGCTGCGTGACCACTTCATTTAAAGTCTGCAACAAATCTTCCTGATACGCATACTTTGTTTGTAACTCAATCATGCCTTCTTCGACATTCATTGCAATGACTCCTTATGGCTCACAGCATCTTTTGGCGCTGGAATATCAGGGCCTAAAATCACCGCCAACCATTGTGTTTTTTCATTCGCTTCCAATGCCAACTTCACAATCATGGTCAAAGGAACGGATAACAGCATGCCGACTGAACCCAGCAGCCATCCCCAAAAAACCAACGACAAAAAGACAACCAGCGTCGATAAGCCCACACCTTTGCCCAGAAAACGTGGTTCAACCACACTGCCCATGACGATATTAATTACGGTGTAAAGCACGACTGTATAGATTGCACCTTCACCACCCAATTGAATCCATGCCAATAAAACCGCAGGAATAGCGGCAATCATCGAGCCAATATTGGGTACATAATTTAATAAGAACGCCAATAAACCCCAAAGAATCGGATAATCTACACCCAAAACAGATAATCCAAGTGCGACAAGTGTCCCTGTCACCAAGCTTACCGCTGTTTTAATCAATAAATACTGATTTACACTATCTAAAAATGGCTGAACGACGGTCGCTTTTGGCGCATGTTCCCCTAAATACTTCCATTTATGAGGTAAGGAAATCGCTTCGGACAATAAAAAAATCACCGTCAAGATGATAAAAAATGTATTCGCCAACACATTGCCAAAACCTGCCAACAACTTCCCTGCAAAACCCATCGCTACCGAAGGATCTAAGGCAGCAAGGATACTTTCATTCGAAAGATGCAAACCCCAATGGTTCAATGTTTGCAATAAATCCATCATTTGAAGTTTTAAACGGCTTTGATAGGCAGGTAAATTCTGTGAGAAATCTGCCACCGATGCACCTGCAAATGTGGCAATGAATAGACCCAAAACCACCAAGCCAATCATCACCAATGTAATCGCCCATGCCGATGACACACCTTTATCCAATAAAAAACGCAAAGGCGGTAAGCAAATACACGCCATAAATAGCGATAACAATAAAGGAATTAAAACTGAAGCGGCGGCTTGGAT